>NZ_JBEPNO010000014.1:0-145248 GCF_040546275.1 Nakamurella sp. UYEF19
TTCGTCGCCGGGACGCAGTATCAGCGGGGCAGCTCTGGACATACCCCATTTTCTCAAACATCCACAGTAAAGTCACTTGCAACACGCGACACTAGGTTCAGCCTGGATGGCGATACAACTAGGGTGGGTGAGTGGGCCTGCACAGTGCGACGCGTTCCTCGGACTCGCCGTGGATCTCCGCCGTGTGGTCCAGCCGCAGCGAGAACGTCTCCGAGATGACATCCGTTGCGAGCGAGACGTGGGGACTGGTCTTTGGCAACAGCGCGGAAGCACCTATGCCGGGGTCATTGGTCCGGAGAGTCGCGCCGGCATCGCCGCGGTACCTGAGGATGCGTCGTTTGCGGGGATGTCCGGACGGCCGCCCACCCGAGCGCACCACCGGCCAGGCCAATCGGTGCAGTTGTCTAGTTCAGTCGTTGGTCGAGATGGACGGTGACCGAGTCGCCGGCCTGCTTGCCGAGGCGACGCCGGATAGTGGCATTGACCGGGAGTTTGTGTGTACCGTCCCCGAGCGCCATGAATGAGCTGGTGAAGGGCACGTCGTCGATCGTCCCGCTGACTTTGACCAGTCCGCGGGTAGCGAAGAATTCGGCGGAGCCGTCCATCATGACGTAAGTCCAGCCGCCTTTGGCGGGACTCTGCGCGAGTGTCGCGGTGAAGGTGCGGTCAAGCGGTCCTGCCTTCGATGCTGAGGTGCTGTTCATCGGTCATCCCCTTTGGGGCTTCGGCTTTTCGGGTGTGGGTTGTCGTGGTGATCTGTCGGGTTCGCGGTCAGTGCAGGACGCCCACGATGACGGCGATCAGCACGAGCTTCAACAACCAGTCCCCGGCGTGCATCGCTGCCGTGGCAGGATGAACTTTCTCCCAGATCACCGAGCCGGTGAGCAGGACCAGCGGAAACCCCACCCAGATGATCAGCGCGAGCACGATGGCGTGGCTGATGTCGAGATCACCGCCACGGTCGGCGATCCAGGCGAATGCCGAGGCGACAATCGCAGTTCTGAGCAACTCGGCCAGCACTTTCCACGGTTTGGGTCGTCCGCGGTCCAGCGCGGCTTCGCCGACAGCCCGGCGCTCCAGGGGCGTCGCTGCGGCGTAGTACACCGAGCTGAACACGAACGCCGCTACCGCCGCTGTGGCGATCCCGAGACCGATCATGACGACCTCCCATGCTTTAGTACGAGCAAGTACTATATTGCTGGATGACTTCCGTACTGTCAAGTACTAAAGTGAAGGAGTGTCGATCAGCCCCACCTCCGCTCGCCGTGGCCGACCCCGGGGAAGCGAGGCTCCAGAACTGTTGTCCATCGCCCGCAAGATGTTCATCGCCAACGGCTTTCGCGGGACGACCATGGACGCGGTCGCGATGGATGCACACATCTCCAAGCAGTCGCTCTACCGCCAGTACCCGTCGAAGGATGCGCTGTATTCCGCCGTCGTGCGGGACTGGGTCGAACGCGGCTACGACGCGATGCGCCCGCACACCACCGCGCTGACCGAGGCCGACGGGGCCCGCGAGGGACTGCTCGTTCTCGCCCGCGTCCTGCAAGCAGGACTACTGAGCCCACCAGTCCTGCAGATGCGAACCTTGATCGCCGCAGAAGCACAGCGGTTCCCCGACGTCGCCTCCGACTACGTCACGCGCAGCTGGACCCGCAATATCCACATCCTGGCCGAGGCGCTCAGCGCCCTCGCAGCGCGCGGGCTGCTGCGCATCGAAGATCCCGAACTCGCGGCCGAACAGTTGACCTGGCTCGTGGTCGCCGCGCCGCTCAATCGACTGACCCTGCAGACTGGAACCAACTCCTACGGTGAAGCCGAACTCGAGGCAGTGGCCAAAGAAGGCGTCGCCACCTTCTTGAGCCGTTACGGTCCCGAACACACAGAGCCGACATAGTGATCCGCTTGCGGGAGCCCCATTTCGTCGGGCGACCGCCGTCAATCACCCGCCACCGACGGCCACCCACCGCTGTCGCCGCTGGACCTACGCGCTTCGGGCGGCGTGTTAGGGAGCGGTGCGACCTCTTGGCATACTTCGGTGATCGATATATAGTTCTCGAATGACAGAGGTTCGGCTGCGGGAAGCGTCATTTTTGATCCTGAGTGCTCTGGCCAGCGAACCGCGGCACGGGTACGGCATCATCAAGGACGTGCAGGCCCAGTCCGATGGGGCAGTGGTGTTGCGGGTGGGGACGTTGTACGGGGCGTTGGACCGATTGGCCGGGGAGGGCCTCATCGAGTTCGACCATGAAGAGGTGGTGGATTCCCGGCTACGGCGCTATTACCGGCTTTCCGCTGCTGGCGCAGGGCGGTTGGCCCAAGAGGCGCAGCGTTCGGCGCGGCAGGCCGAGTTGGCGCTGTCGCGGCTGGCCACGGGGAACGGACTGCTGGCATGAGCACGGTTGATCCGCACGCGCAGTTGGAGCAGTCCTACAGGCGGTTGTTGTGGTTGTTCCCGCCCAGCTATCGCAGAGCCCGTGGGCGAGAGTTGATCGATGTTCTGATGGAACGGGCCGATCCGGGGCAGCGCAAGCCATCGCCGGCGGAATCTGTTGCGCTGCTGCGGTTCAGCGCCCGTACCTGGGCGTGCCGGGCGATCTCGCCGACACCTGCGGCGGCGCGGGACGCGATGGGACTGCTTGCCGTGGTCCTGCCTATGGTGTTGCTGTTCCCGGCCGCGACCGCCCTGTACATAGATGCGCGCGTCGGGCGGTTCGGAATGAGCGAATTGCCCTTCGGGGCGGATATCCCGGCGTGGTTGCTGTGGTGCGTGACGGCCCTGCTGTGTGTCTTCGGGCGTCCGTCATGGGCTCGGTGGTCGGCGGCGACGGGTGTGGCGGCCTACCTGGTCGCAGCGGTGATCCAGTATGCCGACAACAACTTTTCGACGGTGGCCAACGCGTTGGGCTGGCTCGGAGTGCAGGTAGTCGCGACCGTTGCGCTGGCCTCGCCGGCCTGGGTCGTTCACGGGCGCAGCCAGGTGAGGCGCTGGTGGGCCGCCGCGATCGGCGTGGCGGCTGCCGGTGGGGGTCTGGCTGTCTCGTCGGCCGATCAGTTCCGGCTATCAATCGGTGACTACTCCTGGGTGTCGCTGGTAGCGGTGCTGCTGGCGCTGGTCGCAGGTGGTGTGGCGCTGCTGAGCGCCGCGGGGCGCGCCGCATTGCCGATCATTGCGGGCTTGGTGGCATTCATGGTCGCTGCGAAGTACGTTGCCGGCGGGCTGGGGAATAATCTCGCGGGCCAATCCGGCCCCCGTGGCCATTTCGGCGTTTCGGAAATAGTCGTACTCTCCGCCGCGCCGCTCGTCGTGTCCATTCTGGCCCGGGCCATCACCGCAGGAGCGAACCACCGCTTCCCAACCCGTGGCGGCCCCGCCCACGCCACTATGAATCTTTGAGTCGCGGTACGACAAATCCAACGCGCCATCGTGTTCCGGCAAAATTCGGTGGTGTGAGCACCTGGCGCACCGCCTGGGCATGCCGGCTACCGCGCACATTGAAGACGATCACTGGCGCACCCAGGGCTGCGGGGACTGGCGCTGGTGGTCATCAGCAGGGGTGTCATTCTGATCCGTGTCCAGGAGTCCGGTGTAGTCGACCAAAGCAGGGTGAGTTCCTTCCGTACGCTCGGCCCATTTGATCCCGCGTCCAGCTACGCAGCCGTCGCGTCTCCGATTTGTGATCGGTAGCCGTTCCCCAAACGGGACGCGCATCGCCGCAGGAGGGCCAAGAGCTGGCGGTTGGGTGGAGGTCAGGTCCGAAACGCGAGTGACCGGCAGCGGATTGTGCGGGAGACTCGCGCCCATGGAGATCAGCAGCGAGACCGTACGCCAGTTGATCAGGGAACAGCTGCCGCAGTGGGCGGAGCTCGAGGTGACTCCGGTTCTCGAGCAGGGCAACGACAACCGCACGTTCCGGCTCGGGCAGGAGCTGGCGGTGCGCCTGCCGAGCGCCGAGGGGTACGTCGCGGGTGTTGCCAAGGAGGATCTCTGGCTGCCGGTGATGGCGCAATACCTGAGCACCGGTGTGCCCGTCACGGTCGCGACCGGGGTGCCCAGCAAGGAGTACCCGTACCCGTGGTCGGTGCGGCGTTGGATCACCGGCACCACACCGGACCGTGATTCCGATCTCGACCGTGTCGCGCTGGCCAAGGATGTGGGTCTGTTCTTGTGCGAGTTGAGGGCGGTCCCGCCGGGCGACGGACCGGCAGCCGGGGCGCATTCCTTCTACCGCGGTACTCACCCCAGCGTGTACGGGGACCAGGTTCAGCAGGCGATCGGGCAGCTCGCGAACCGGGTGGATGTCACGGCCTGTCATGCCATCTGGGCAGAAGCCATGCGGACGGCCTGGTCGGCGGACCCGGTCTGGTTCCACGGAGACGTCGCACCGGGCAACATTCTTACCGATCGCGGTCGCATGATCGCTGTCATCGACTTCGGCACCTGCGGTGTGGGCGACCCCGCCTGCGACCTGGTGATCGCCTGGACCGTATTCACCCGAGCCGAGCGGGGCATCTTCCGGGACGCGGCCGCGCTGCCCGAAGATGCGTGGGTGCGGGGTAGGGGTTGGGCGCTGTGGAAGGCACTGGTGACGCTGTGCCGTCCGGCCAGCACCCTGTACTCGCACCAAGCACGTGCGCTCGAGGAGCTAGTAGCGGACTATCGGGACACGTGAGGGTGACCGGTGTCGCACCACTCGGTAGTAAGGCCAACCGGTTCTTGCGCGGCGCATCCGGCGGCAACGAGACCGACCTCACTGGTCACCACCGGCGATGACTTCACCCTGCTGGCGCGGGACGGCGCCGAAGTGGTCGGCCACCTGGTTGCACGCCGACACGGCCCGAGCGCGCTGTACCCGATCACCACCGCAGATCCCGAGAGCATCCACGTCTACGCCGCTCATCGAGGACGCGGTGTCGGGGGGTCTGCTTTTCGAATACTTCCTCGCGCACGTCACCGGGGTCGACCGGGTCACTGTGTCGGCCTACGCGCGCAACGCGCGTGCGCTGAGCTTCTACGCCCGGCGCGGCTTCGTAGTCCGATCGGTGACTCTCGACCTGGATCGTCGCTGCACCGCATAGCCTCTCGGTCCCGTAGTACGACTACCCGCCGGCCTGGTCCGCGAGCGGGGTCAGCTCCAACGGATCGGTGGTTGCTGGATCCCGGTGGCCGAGGCATCGATCGCTGCCAGCTCAAGCAGGAGGTGGTCATGCTGCCGGCGGTCATGGTTCCGCCAGACCCAAGCCATCACCATGCCCGTGAACTGAACGAAAAGCGCCGACGGGAAGTTGGGACCGAGTAGCCAGGCCACAGTCGCCAGCAGGACAGTTGCCCCTGCAACCCATGACCAGGCCCGCAATCGATGGGGTGTCGCAAGGCGGTGGATCGACGGCCACCGCGTGCGCTCAGAACGCCACACGATCACCGTCGCCACGCACGACACCAGATTCATGACCATCAACACGATGAACAGCCCAGTCAGCAACCGACCGTGCCATTGAGAGTCCGGGTGATCGGACCGATTGGCCAAGGAGAGGATCAGCAAGAACAACCCAGCCGTCCCGACAAACGACCAGATCGCATTGGCCGGACCCGACCCCGCCATCCACCACGACTGCCTTGTGCGAGGCCGCAAGCTCATAACGGGCAAATCTACCCGGTCAGATCCCTCGCCTTCATCTCACGCTGAGGGGTCGTCCGGTCACCGGTCAGCGTTCGCTCAGCAAATTCGGAGGACGGTTACGCGCCCGATAGGTCGCTATCCGTTCCAGTGCCACGACGACCTGATCCACTGGCAAGGTCGTCACGATCTCGTGCCCGGCGCCGGCGCGCGGCCTCGGCTCGAACTCGGCTACGTCGCTCGCGATCTGCGCGCGGTGCTGCGGTTCGGATCCGAACGGGTTGGCCCGGTCCATCACGCGGGAGAGGATCACATCAACGGGCGCGCTCAACAACACGACGGCGTCGAAGCGGTCGTAGACGGAAGCCTGGTTGGTCACACAGCCGGAAACGAAAAGCCAACCCTGTCGATGTCCACTGAGCAGCACGGACATTCGGTCCAGATCCCACATCGGCTCGCCACCGTGATCGGTACCGACCTCAACAATCCAGCCTGGATCATCGGTGTCGACCGTTCGGTGACCCAGGGCCTCGAGGGCGGTTGATTTGCCGGTGCCGGACATGCCGGTGACCAAGATCGCGGATCGACAGTCGAGCGATCTCATACCCGTGATCGTGGATGGTTTTGTGAATCGCACAAGCCGACGGGTGGACCGGTCGCCAATCGTTGCCCGGGACACCGTGTTGAGCGGCGCCGTCGTCACCGTCGCTTTCACCAGGATCCAGATCGCTCCTGCGGTGGACCGTGCACGGCTGCACTGCAGGAGTGCCGGGCTTCAGGCTGGCACTTGACGCTTTGTGTGCGTCAGTGTTGCGTCGAGCCAGTCGAAGGCTTGTCGATGCCAGAGCGCCGCGGCGCCTGCATGGCAGTGTTCGCCGCCGCCGTCGGCTTCGGCGAACCGGATGAGGCGCTTCGGGCAGCTCAGTTCCGCGTACACCTGGTCGGGTTGGCCGCGGAAGAACTGGTCGTTCTCGGCGTCCAGGACGAGGGTGGGGCAGGTGATCCGTCCGGCGACGCCGGCGAGGGTGTAGGCGCGGGCCAGTTCGCGGAGCTGGTCGAGGTCGGTGGCGCCGAAGGTCCACAGGCCGTTGTGGACGACCCAGCGGCCGGAGGTGATGCGCAGGAGTTCGGCCTCGGGAGCGGTGAGCAGCTTTCCGAGCGTGTCGGACAGGCTGTGGACGCCGTCGTGCAGGATGCACGCGGCCAGCCGCGGCTCGAAGGCTGCCGCGCGGGCGGCGAGGTAGCCGCCCAGGCTCGTGCCGATGAGGGTGATCCGGTCCGGGTCGGTCTCGGGCAGGGTCAGTGCGAAGTCGACGGCCGGACTGACCACGGCCTCCCAGTCGGGGCGGAAGGTCAGGCCCTGCTCGCGCAGGGCGCTGACCTGGCCCGGACCGTCGAAGGTGAGGACGTGGTACCCGCGCCGGACCGGGCAACCGCACGCGCCACCTTCTGCTGGCCCGACAGCGTCTGTCGCCCAGAGGCCATTGGTGGTCCTGAAAAGCTGGAGGAACTATGCCGGCTGGCTGACCGAGGGATTCTCGATCGCGGCGTGCTCGCCGACTCGGCCACGGGACGGCCGCTCGCGGACCCCCTCGACGACTACGTCGAGGCGCATGTCCACGGTGGCCTTAGCATTGCGCGGGACGTCGAGGCGCTCGTCCTGGACCCGAGCGATCGTGAAGCGAACGCCGAAGTCCTTGACCAGATCGCCTGCCCCGTCCTGATTCACCCCGGCTACCGAGTCACTGCCGACGCGATCGACCCTGACTACCGCGGCCCAGCCCCGATCGAACTGGCGCTCGAACTCGGCGGTGAGATCACGCCGGCCAAGCTCGCCGCCGCATCCAGGTCCGAGGTTCACAGTGCTCAGGCGGTCAAGTGGCTGTGGCACTGCCTGGCACGCTACGGCCGGCAAGGATGAATGTTGTCCACGATCGTGAAGCCGACAACGCGCCGCCGTCCTGTGGCAGTGCATGCGGCAGGACGGCCATTTGGCGGCAGCGGCCAGGTGGCGTTGTTCAGCTCGGTGGACGGTGGATCGGCCCACCCCGAACAGGTCAGCGACTTCCGCCGTGCAGTGTCTCCCCGCCTCGAACAGGGCGACCAGGTGCGCCTCCTGACGCGCGACATTCATCCCTTCCCGGGTCCGCAGCCGGATCAGGTCCGATTCGAACTCGGCGATCATGGCCAGTACGTCGGTCGAGTGGAGCGACGACCATGGTGTCGCCTTCCCGGCAGGCCGCCATGGCGCACCTCCTGTGTGGGGCCGGGTCACCGCGGCGCGGCGACTCACGGCAGCGGCCGAAGTAGATACCGCTGCACCACTCCGATCGGCGCCATGCCGGAAGTGGATCGGCGACCGGAACGTGATCGACTACCGGGACACCACCGTGGTCACGCAGTGAATGCCGGGTGGACGGCTGATCCGTCCATCGGCCGGGTCGAGCTAGCACCTAGGTCTTACTTGTGGCTACACTGACCAAATGAAAATGGCTACATCCAGTGGGTCGGCCTCGGTTGGCGTGCGTGACCTGAAGAATCGTCTCAGTGCCTACCTCGACCTGGTCAAGAGCGGGCAGGAGATCGTGGTGACCGAACATGGACGGCCGATCGCGAGGTTGAGTCCTGTATCTGCGGACACCGATCGGATGGCTGCTCTGGTGGCGGCCGGCATAGTCCAACCGCCGCTGTCAGCGAAACGAGGGCTCCCCTCTGAGCGGATCAAACTGGTGGGAACCAGTTCTCTGGATGACGATGTCGCTGCGCAGCGCGGGTGATCGCGTACTTCGACACGTCGATGCTGGTCAAACTCCTCGTCGACGACGAGGAATACCGAGCAGAAGCGGAACGGATCTGGCTCGAGGCAGACCATCTTGTATGCGCAGAAGTCGGCTACGTCGAAACGCGGGCAGCTCTGGCCGCCGCCCGGCGCGGTGGGCGTCTTGACGATGCCGACCTGCGAGTTGCCAAGGAGCAGTTCGGGGCGCTCTGGAAACAGATCAACGTCATCGCGGTGGACACAGCGCTGGTGAAGGCGGCCGGAGACATAGCCGAACTCGACGGGCTCCGTGGTTACGACGCCGTGCATTTGGCGGCTGCGGTGGCGGTGCGGGCCACTGTTGTGGCAAGTGCAGACCGACAATTGATCGGGGCAGCCAGAAATCGGGGATTCGGCGTAGCCCAACCTCGGTAGCTCACCCCCGACGCCGCCCGTCGTTGATGCCCCGCACATCGACGGTCTCGGGTCACCCGCGTCGTCGCCGCGCATTGCCGGTGGATCCTGGTGCGTCCTTGTCAGATGGCTGAGCCGGCCGTTGGCCGAAGTGGGGAGGCCCCGCCTCGCCCTTCGGACGCAGGTGCTCGAGACTGCTACGGGAAGGCCTGCAGGCCTCAGCATCGCAGGCCATGACCGCGGAACAGGTCGAGGCGATCGCGCGACGCGTCTTCGCTGAGGCGCGATAGCCGCACCGGCACGCACCCGCAAGCCGAACCGTGAGCGGCAACGCCGCAGGCGTTCGGGGTTGTGCCCTCGCACCGTCCCGCAACACCCGCCCGGTGACAATTCCGCTGGAGTACGGGGTACCACCTGTGGGAGTGCAACCGATCCAGTCGTCCCCGCGCGGGCATCGCGTCGCTGAGGCAAGTGCAACCCGAGCGTGTCCTTCTCGCGTCTGGCCGCTATGCGAGAAGCCTGGTCGGGGCGCGGCGACGTTCCGCGCCACCGTCACGGGTTTCGACGCCGTCACCACGCTCACCATCCACCCCGCCGACCGCCGTGTCGTCGTGATGACACTCGGCGAGACCTGGCTTCCAGGACCATTTCTCGCGGCCGGCGGCCAGAATCACATGTTGACCCGGGACGGCTCGATCAACTCGGTGCTCCACGAGGTGCTGCCCTCCCTGCCGTGAACCGCGCCCAGGATCAGCCGGTCGCGGGCAGGCCCAGGATCTTCAGCAGCGTCGAGTCGACTTCTGCACCTCCGGTCAGGATGGGAAAGCTGGTTCCGTCGTGTTCGACGGTCAGGAACGGCCCGGTACACCCGTGGAGCGCCACCGTGGCCTTGATCGTGCCGCCGGGGCCCGTCGCCACGATGACGTCTGTTTCGGGATTCTTCAGATCTTCCGCCTTCATAGCCATGCAATAGAAGGTGCCGGAGCCGGCGACCTGCTGGTCGTCGAGCAGCTGCACGATCGTCTTGAGATCCGGCCCGACGAGCGTCCGATGAACGGGGCTCTGCCCGCGCCGAGTGATGGTCACCGCCAGGGACGTCAGTCCGGCGGGAAGAATCGATTCGGCCGGCCGGGTGCGCACCCAGTCGGCTTGGACGTCGAGGCGCACAGCGGTTTTCCCGCCGACCGCGATGACTGAGACCGCCAGCGTGACGTTCGCAAGCGCCTGGTCAGAGCCCAGGTCCGGCACCGCCCAATTCAGGTAGGTCACGCTGACGCCATTGATCCCGCCCCGACTCGTGATGGGGCCGTCGCCTTTCCAGTCGGACAGAGCCGCCAGGACCTGGTCCGGTGCATTGGCGCTGGTCCACCACCGAGTACGGGCGATCAATTCGAAGGAGCCGGGAGTGCCCTGCGGCGTTCCCAGCACGCGGGCGGAGGGCCCGGTCGACTCGACGGCGCCGTCGAGCAACGGGATCGACGCAATGAGGCCATCGAGTTGGGTCAGGGCCCGCGGGTAGTGCGGGTCGTCGCCGGGATCGATGAACTCGTTCGTCCCGCCGACTCGTCCCGACGTGACGTATCCCGAGTTCGGGCTGAACGAACGGGGCAATTGTGCGCCGCCGACAAGCCGGGCCGACGGGTCGCCCGGGACGGACCGGGCGCTGTTGGCCGCGGTGAACACGGCCGAGGGTGTCGGCTGTTCACCGCGACCGGCGGTCGGTGCCGCAGACGGACGTGCGATCAGCACGGCGCTCGCTGCGATGGCCACCACCGCGGCAGCGGCCGCAACGGTCACCCACCGACGGCGCCGGACGTGCGCCCGTCGCGTTGCCGGCGTGAGGTCCAAGTCCTCGAACGCAGCCATCTCGATCGTCTCGAGAGGCTCGATCGTCTCGAACGGCTCGGGAAGGGGACGTCGGCCCGCCCGCCAGATGTCGCCCTCGCTCGTCAGCAGATCTTCGATGTTCATGGTTCGTCGACCTCCAGAATGCTGCGCAGTCGTGCCCGTGCTGCGGACAGTGTCGATTTCACGGTTCCCTCGGAGCACGCCATGACCACGGCGCTCTCGGCCACGGACAGACCCACGAAGTAGAAGCAGTCGACGGCAAGGCGTTGCCGGGCCGGCAGCGTCGCGACAGCCTGTTCGACGTCGAGTCGTCCCTCCAGGTCGGGCCCGTCCGCCGCGACGTCGGTCATCGAGGTCTGCGGGGGACGACTCTTCCGGCCGGCCTTGCGGGCCTGATCCGCGGCGATGGCGCACAACCAGGACCGGGCGCTGCCCCGGGACGGATCGAACTGCCCGCGCTTGACCCACGCGCGCAGGACCGCCTCCTGCAGGACGTCATCACGATCGACCCAGGGCGCCAGCCGTTCGATCAGCCAGGCCATGGTCCGGCGGTGCGGAGACACCCAGTCCGCGAAATCATTGCGGTCGTCGGACGCGGTCACCTCGTCGCCCACCCCCGATAGGACCGTCATACCCGTGTATACCCAGCTCGGTCGCCTCTGGGTTCAGTCGCCGTCCGGATTTTCCTGCGGGAACACCTGCTGCACGCAACACCGCCGGGGAACTCGGCGACAACCGCGGGCGTTGACACGGTGACATGATCGGAATGGGACGGAACGTGCAGGTTCCACCCGGCCCACCGACATGTTCCAGCGAGATCGATCTCCTGACCCGAGGAGCACACCGTGCAGAGCAGTAACCCAGCCTTCCGCAGTCTCCGTCAACCGGCCGGTACGGCCCAGGGGGCCGCGCCGAGTGCCGCGTACCTCCAGCAGATGTACGCGCAGCCCTCCACCGGCGCGCCGGCCCGCGAACGATTCCTCACCCTGGACGACGTGGTCGCCAAGACCGCGACCGTGCTCGGCGTTGGTGTCGTCGCGGCCGTCCTGACCATGACGTTCAGTTCGACGTGGGTGCTGGCGATCCCGGCGCTCGTCGTCGGGCTGGTGCTCTCGTTGATCATCATCTTCAAGCAGTCCAGGAACCCGGCGCTGATCCTGGCGTACTCGGTGGCCGAGGGCATCCTGCTCGGCGCTATCACCGGAGCGTTCGAGTCCATCCCGAAGTACCAGGGCATCGGGCTCCAGGCGTTGGTCGGCACCTTGGGCGTGTTCGCCGGCATGCTGGTCGTCTACAAGACCGGGGCCATCCGGGTCACGCCCAAGTTCACCAAGATGCTGATCGGCGCCATGATCGGCGTGATGGTGCTGCTGGTCTTCAACCTGATCGCCAGTGCGTTCGGGGTCGACACCGGCATCCGTGACGGCGGCCCGATGTCGATCGTCATCTCGCTGGTCATCATCGTCATCGCAGCGCTGAGCTTCCTGCTCGACTTCGACCAGATCGACCGCGCGATCAAGGCCGGTGCTCCCGCCAGCACGGCGTGGTACTTCGCCTTCGGCCTGATGTTGACGCTGGTCTGGCTGTACCTGGAGATCCTGCGTCTGCTCGGGTACATGCGCAGCAATTGACAACCCCAGTCTTCGATCCAGGCCCGCACGTCGCCGAGTTGCTCCGGCGGCTGCGGGCCTGGTCGGTTTCGTCCTGGAGCCACGGCGACCGCATCGTCGTGACGAGGTCGGCTCTGCAGCAGCTGGCGGCCAAGGCGACCTCTGCGGACGGTCGGGTTCGCCCGCTCGTTCCGGATGCCGGCGTCCATGCCCTGGCGGACCAGGTCCAGGTGCTGGCCGACGATGCGATCGATGCCGGGGTGGACCTGGTGGAGGTCGAGACATTGCTCGTCGAACTCGGTCGGCAGCTGGGCTTCCGAGCGCGCTGAGAAGTCAGGCTGCTCCCGAGGATTGCTGCGCCGCAACGGCGCCGCGGAGCTCCTCGAGGGTGGGTGGCAGCAGGGCCGCGACCGCCTTGGCGTAGCCGGCCCCCGAGGGGTGGAAGTGATCGCCGGCGAAGAGTTCGGGATGGTTTGCGAACTCCGGACTGACCAGCCGACCGACGGGCACACTGCGCCCGCCCTCGGCGAGCACCGCGCGCTCCTGCAGGGTGGCGAGCAGCATCGACCAGGTGTGCAGCACGGACCGCAGCGGTTGTGGAATGGGTTCGATGACGCCGAAGTCCGGACAGGTCCCGACCACCACCGGAATGCTCTCGGCCCGCAGGGTGCGGACCGCTTCACCCAGGTGATCGGCCGACCGCTTCGGCGGTACCTTGTTCCGGATGTCGTTGGCGCCCACCACGATCACCACCACATCGGGATGTCCCGGCAGGGCCTCGGCAATCTGTCGGGGTAGGTCAGAGGCGCCACAGCCGCTGAGTCCGTGGGTCTGCAGGCGCACCGGCCGGGCGAGTTCGGAGGCGAGCCCCTTGGCCAGCATCACGCCCGGCGTCTCGGCGGCGTCGCGGGTGCCGTAGCCGACGGCGGTGGAGTCGCCGAGCATCGCCAGGACGATCGGACGCAGGCCCGAGAACCCCACCGGGGCATAGGTTTCGGCCTGCAAGGACCCGTCGGGCAGGTAGACACCGTCGGCTCGCGGGACCGGTAGCTGTGCAACCAGTGCGCGGGCGACGACCTGTCCGGCCGGGATCAGGCCGTCGGCCACCGCCGCATCGATCGCCGCCTGCTCGATCACCCTGACGGTGGCCCTCGCCTGGTTCAGCAGCGCGGCGACGGCCGCACCCGCCATCCCGGCGACGACCCCGAACCCCGCAGCTGCGGTCACCGCCATTCGGATCGAACCGGCCCGCCCGACCCCCTCCGAACCGGTGCCACCCGTGGACATCCCGATGGTGATGCCTCCGCTCGCGCACCCGATCTGGCTCATGCCGGCCTCCGCTTCCGCAGCAGTTCCTCGAAATATCTTCATCCGCAGTCCGGCCCGGCGTCCTGGGAATCCCCGATCTGTGATCGGATCTCCATCCGATCGGGGGTCGATCACGCGCTGGAACGACCCGACCGTTCACGCGACGACGAGGAAGCGGGGGGTCACATACCGATAGCCTGACGACGAGGGCAACGTCACGGAGCCGTCCGGACATTCCCTCGCAAGGCGAACAATCACGACACAGAGTGTCAGCGTCAACGCAGCGCCCACCGGCGAGGCGACCGCAGTGGAGAGAGACGTCGCCCCACCGGACTCGCCGGTCGGCGGCCGGAGAAGGAGATCGAGCCGTGCGCTACGCCCAATCAGTGATCGACCTGGTCGGCAACACGCCGCTGGTGCGGCTCAATTCGTTGGCCGCGGGCCTGAAGCCGTTGGTGCTGGCGAAGGTCGAGTACGTGAATCCGGGCGGCTCGGTGAAGGACCGGATCGCCCTGAAGATGATCACCGAGGCGGAAGCCTCCGGCGCGCTGCTCCCGGGCGGCACGATCGTCGAGCCGACCAGCGGCAACACCGGCGTCGGGCTGGCACTGGTCGCCCAGCAGCGGGGCTACCACTGCATCTTCGTCTGCCCGGACAAGGTCAGCGAGGACAAGCGCAACGTGCTGCGGGCCTACGGCGCCCAGGTGGTGGTGTGCCCGACCGCGGTGGCGCCCGAGGACCCGGACAGCTACTACTCCGTGTCGGACCGACTGGTGCGGGAGACCCCGAACGCCTGGAAGCCCGACCAGTACTCCAACCCGGCGAACCCGGCGAGCCACTACGAGTCGACCGGTCCCGAGATCTGGGCCGACACGGACGGCCGGGTCACGCATTTCGTCACCGGGGTGGGCACCGGCGGCACCATCTCCGGGACCGGCCGTTACCTCAAGGACGTCTCCGGCGGCGCGGTGAAGGTGATTGGCGCGGACCCCGAGGGGTCGGTGTACTCCGGCGGTACGGGCCGGCCGTACCTGGTAGAGGGGGTGGGGGAGGACTTCTGGCCCACCGCCTACGACCCGACCGTCGCGGACGAGATCGTCGCGGTGTCCGATGCCGAGTCGTTCGCGACCACCAGGCGACTGGCCCGCGAGGAGGGCCTGCTGGTCGGCGGGTCCTGCGGCATGGCCGTGGCGGCCGCTCTGCGCGTCGCCCAACACCTCACCGAGGACGACGTCGTGGTGGTGCTCCTACCCGACGGCGGGCGCGGCTACCTGTCGAAGATCTTCAACGACGGCTGGATGGCGTCCTACGGATTCCTCAGCCAGGACGGGCTCACCACCGTCGGAGATGTGTTGCGTCGCAAGAGTGGTGAGCTCCCGTCGATGGTGCACACCCATCCGAACGAGACCGTCAGGGACGCCGTCGAGATCATGCACGAGTACGGCGTCTCGCAGATGCCGGTGGTCTCGGCCGAGCCTCCGGTGATGGCGGGTGAAGTGGTCGGATCGGTGTCCGAACGTGCCCTGCTGGAGGACCTGTTCACCGGGCGGGCCACGCTGTCCGACGCGGTGTCGGCGCACATGGCGAAGCCGCTGCCGCTGGTCGGGTCGGGCGAGGAGATCCCGGCCGTCCGGACGGCGCTCGAGTCGTCGGACGCGGTGATGGTGGTCGACGACGGCAAGCCCGCGGGTGTGTTGACCAGGGCCGACCTGCTCAACTTCCTGGCCGGCTGAGCGCTGCCCGCCGCGTCCTGCTGCCGCCTGTTGCGTCCTGCAAAGTGCTCGCTATACCGCACGCTTTGCAGGACGCAACGGGTGTCAGGCGTTGAGGGCGGACCGGAAGTAGTCGACGGCGGGGGTGCTGGGGCGTCCGATCAGCTTCTCGAGGTCACCGGAGGTCACCTCGAGCTCGCCGCGGCGGTTACCGGCCTGGATGTCGGCGAGCATCTCGACGACCGGCGCAGGTAGTCCCACCGAGCCGAGCATGCCGGCGTAACCGTCCGCGCCCAGGTCCTGGTAGACCACCGTCCTGCCCGACGCCTCGCTGATCGCCTCCGCGATCTCGGTCATGGTCAGGGAGCGGTCGCCGCCGAGTTCGTAGATGCGGTTCTCGTGGCCGGTGCCGGTCAGCACGGCCACTGCCGCGGCGGCGAAGTCGCTGCGGGTGGCGTAGGCGACCCGTCCGTCTCCGGACGCGCCGACCAGCGCACCGCGGGCCACCGAGTCGGCGACATCGCCGAAGGCGGTCTCGTAGTACCAGCCGTTGCGGAGGAACGTGTACGGCAGGCCGGACGCCAGGATGACCTCTTCGGTGGCCTTGTGATCGACCGCCAGCGAGACCTGGGTGGTGTCGGCGTGCAGGATGCTGGTGTAGGCGACACGGCCGACCCCGGCGGCCTTGGCGGCGTCGATCACGTTGGTGTGCTGCGGGATTCGGCGGCCGAAGTCGCTGCCGGAGACCAGCAGCAGGGTGTCGACCCCGGTCAGGGCGGCGGTCAGTGCGGCCGGCTGCTCGTAGTCGGCCTCGCGGACGACGACACCCTTCTCGGCGAGGTCGGCGACCTTTGCGGGCGTCCGGACGACGGCGACGATGTCACCGGCCGGCACACCAGCGGCGAGAAGGTCTTCGATGACGAGTCGGCCGAGTTGGCCGGCGGCTCCGGTGATGGCGATCATGAGGCACTCCTGGTGTGAGAGGGGAGGACGGTCCAGCGATGACTGGATCACTGACACTAACTATTGGTTAGTGCCTGCTATTCCGCAAGTGACTTCTCTCGTCGTGCCCTGTCGTCCGCGGCCCGGGCGCGGTAGCTTCAGGTCTGTGGCCACGGGAAAAACGGTAGAGCGCGAGGAGTCCGCGGACTTCGGCGACCTCCCGCGCGAGTGGGTCGCCGACGTCTTCGCCCGTGACTGCTCGTCCCGCTCGATCGTCGAGGACGTGGCAGGCAAGTGGGGCACGCTGGTGATGTTGGCGCTGACGGAGGAACCACGCCGGTTCAACGCTCTCCGCCGGCGGATCGACGGGGTCAGCGAACGGATGTTGTCGCAGACCCTGCAGACGCTGGAGCGTGACGGCATGGTCCTCCGCGACGTGCAGACCGAGATCCCGCCACGCGTCGAGTACACGCTGACCGACCTGGGCACCAGGGTCGCCACCCGCCTGGTCGCGCTGGTCCGCCTGGTCGAGGACGAGGCCTCCGCCGTCGGAAAGGCCCGCGAGCAGTACGACCGAAGGCAGCGGCGCTGACGTGAGCTATCTACCGGCGCCGTACGAGGCGGCGAAACAGGACGACCTGCCGGCGGCACTGGGCGCCGGCCTGACGGTCACCGTCGCCGGGATCACCAGCTGGATCCTGGGACACTGGGCCTACCAAGGTATTCGGACCCTCGTCGACCTGGGGAAGGCTCGCAATCAGCTGCCCCGGGAGTTGGTGGTGACCAGTGTCGGCTGGTCGATCGCCGTGGCGCTGATGGTGACCGGCGGCCTGCTGCTGGCCTTCCGTCGGGGCCGCGGCGCCCTGATCCTGGGTGCGCTGATCTCGATCGCCACCACCGCGATCGCCCGCTACTCGTTCGGCCTCGGGTCTGCGGCGCAGCCGGTGCCGCAGTGGGCGCTCTACTGGGGCGGCGTGGTGGTGCTGCTGGTGGCCGTGCTGCCGGCGACCGGCCGCTGGATCGCTCGGACGGCCCCTGCCCCGGCCTATCCGACCAACGCGACCAGGCCGTTCGGTTCCTGACGCAGGCCGGCGGTCGCTGACGTCGGCCGGCAGTCGCTGACCCAGGCCGGCAGTCGTTGACGCAGGCCGGAGGTTGCTGACGCCGGCTGGCCGGCGATCGGTCGGGCGGCCACTAATCTGGGGACCATGACCCTCCCGGCCGATGACGGCTTCTCGACCCGCGCCATCCACGTCGGTCAGGAACCCGACCCGACCACCGGCGCCGTGGTCCTGCCCATCTACCAGACATCGACGTTCGCCCAGGACGTCGTCGGCCAGACCCGCGCCGGGTACGACTACTCGCGGGCCGGCAACCCGACCAGCACTGCGCTGGAACTCGCGCTGGCCAGCCTCGAGCGCGGCCGTCACGCCAAGGCGTTCGCGTCGGGAATGGCCGCGGCCGACACCGCGATCCGGGCGATGCTGCGACCTGGCGACCACCTGATCATCCCGGACGATGCCTACGGTGGTTCCTTCCGGCTGATCGACAAGATCGGTGTGCCATGGGGTCTGACCTACACGGCGGTGCCGATCGCGGACCTGGACGCTGTTCGCGCCGCGGTACGCCCGACCACCCGGTTGATCTGGTGCGAAACCCCGACCAACCCGCTGCTGACCATCGCCGACATCTACGCCATTTCCGAGATCGCCCACGATGCGGGAGCGAAGCTGCTGGTGGACAACACCTTTGCATCGCCCTATCTCCAGCAGCCACTGGTGCTGGGTGCCGACGTGGTGATGCACTCCACCACCAAGTACGTCGGCGGGCACTCGGACATCATCGGCGGGGCGTTGATCACCGCGGACGACGAACTGGGGGAGTCCTTCAGCTTCCACGCCAAGTCGATGGGCGGCATCGCGGGCCCGTTCGACGCGTGGCTGACGCTCCGCGGCCTCAAGACGCTGGCCGTCCGGATGGAACGGCACTGCGACAACGCCGAGGCGATCGCGGACCTGCTCCAGTCGCACAGCCGGGTCGGACGGGTCTACTACCCCGGCCTGGAGAACCACGAAGGTCACGACGTCGCGGCCGGACAGATGCTCCGCTACGGCGGGATGGTGTCGTTCCGGGTCGCCGGCGGACGTGAAGAGGCAGTGAAGATCTGTTCCAGGACAAGGCTTTTCACGCTTGCGGAATCACTCGGCGGAGTCGAGTCGCTGATCGAGCACCCCGGGCTGATGACGCACGCCAGCGTCGCCGGTTCGTCGCTCGAGGTACCGGACGATCTCATCCGGCTGTCCGTCGGAATCGAGGACATCGACGATCTGATGGCCGATCTGTCCGACGCGCTGAACTGACCCGTCGGCGAACGGGCCGCTCGTTGCTGGCGCGAAACGTCGCGGGGGCGCCCCTCGGTGGGTGAGAATCCTTGGGTGCCGAATCCTGACGACCGCCAGCCCGCCGACGACGATCCGCCCGCCGTGCCGCCCCTCGATCTGGATCGTTGCGCACTGGCCATCGACATCGGCGGGACGAAGTTCGCCGCGGGACTGGTCACCGAATTGGGCGAGATCGTCTCCTCGCGACGCATTCGCAATCCGCAGGGCCACGACCCGGAGGCGCTGTTCGCCGCGTTGACCGAGGTCATCGACTCGGTGCTGCACGCGGCCGGTATCGAACCGGAGGGCCCGCTTCCGCTGCCGGCGATCGGTATCGCCACCGCGGCTCCGATGGACCGTGACGCCGGCACGGTGTCGCCGGTGAACATCCCGGCCTGGCGCGGGTTCGCGCTGCGGGACCGTCTGGTCGAGCGCTACGGGCTGGAGGTCAGGATGTTCGGCGACGCTGTCGCCGTGGCGGTCGGGGAGCATTGGCGTGGAGCTGCCCGCGGTCGACGCAACGTCCTGGGGATGGTGGTCTCGACGGGGGTCGGCGGCGGGGTGATCATCGACGGCAAGGTGGTGACGGGGACCACCGGCAACGCCGGGCACATCGGACACATCAGCGTGGATCCGTTCGGACCGAAGTGCGTCTGCGGCGGCATCGGTTGCCTGGAGGCGATCGCCAGTGGCACCAACATCGCGGCCTGGGCGCGGGCGCACGGGAGCGACGCACCGGACGCGGTGGCCCTGGCCGATGCCGCCCGACGGGGAGACCCGGTGGCACTGGCCACCTTCCGTCGGGCCGGGGAGGCGATCGGTCTTGCGGTCGCCGGGGCCGTGACGCTCCTCGATCTCGACGTCGTGGTCATCGGTGGTGGGGTGGCCGCGGCCGGTTCGTTGCTGTTCGATCCGATCGCCGACGCCTACTCGCGGTACGCCGGGCTTGGCTATGCCTCGTCACCCAGGGTGGTCCCCGCGCTGCTCGGTGGTGACGCCGGGCTGATCGGGGCGGCCGCCGCCGTCCTGCAGGCCGAATCGTATTGGCCGCACAGCTTCTGATTCCGGTGGCAGGTTCGGGTGGTCGGTGGTGGTGGCAGGATGCCCGTATGACGGAATCCGTGGTGGGACTGATCGGTGTCGAGGAGATCGAGGCGGCCGCCGAGTTGCTGCGCGGTGTCATCCGGTACACCCCGATGGAGTCGTCCCGCCCGCTGAACCTGATGGTCGGCGGACCTGTCTTCCTCAAGTGCGAGAACCTGCAGCGCACCGGGTCTTTCAAGATCCGCGGGGCTTACACCCGGATCTCCCGGCTGTCCGATGCCGAGCGCTCGAACGGGGTGGTCGCGGCCAGTGCGGGCAACCATGCGCAGGGCGTCGCGCTCGCCGCCGCGCTGCTCGGTTGTGAGGCGACGGTCTACATGCCCGTCGGGGCGTCGATCGCCAAGCTGACCGCAACCAGGGCCTACGGCGCGACGGTGCATCTGCACGGCGAGACGCTGGACGAGGCGTTGATCGAGGCTCGCGCCTTCGCCGAGCGGACCGGTGCCATCCTGGTCCACCCGTTCGACCACCCGGACATCGTCCGGGGGCAGGGCACCGTCGGACTGGAGATCCTGGAGCAGGTGCCCGAGGTGGCGACCATCGTGGTGTCGGCCGGCGGTGGCGGGCTGCTGAGCGGTATCGCGGCGGCGGTGAAGGCCCGTCGCCCGGACGTGCAGATCGTCGGGGTGCAGGCCGAGCAGGCGGCGGCCTGGCCGGGTTCCCTGGCCGCGGGCAGGCCGGTCCGGCTGATGAAGATGTCCACGCTCGCCGACGGCATCGCCGTCGGAGAGCCGACCGACCTGACCTATTCGCACGTCAGTGGACTGGTCGACGACATGGTGACGGTCTCGGAGGACCAGCTCTCCCGGGCCATGCTGCTGTGCCTGGAGCGGGCGAAGCTGGTAGTCGAACCGGCCGGCGCAGCGTCGATCGCCGCGATCATGGCCCACCCCGAGAGGTTCCGGCCGCCGGTCGTTGCCGTGCTGTCGGGCGGCAACATCGATCCGCTGGTGTTGCTGCACGTCACCCAGCACGGACTCGTCGCAGCCGGTCGGTTCCTGTCGCTGCGGATCGAGATCTCGGACCGGCCGGGTTCACTGGCCCGCCTGCTGGCTCTGGTCGGCAAGCTCGGCGCGTCCGTGGTGGATGTCGAGCAGTCCCGGTTGGGCAGCACGCTGGCGCTCGGTGACGTGCAGGTGGACCTACGGCTGGAGTGCCGCGGCGCCGAACACCGGGACGAGTTGCTCGAGTCCCTGGCCGGGGCCGACTACCGGGTGCTCGACCACCACTGACGGGTGCTCGACAAGGGTGCTCGACCACCACTGACGGGTGCTCGACAAGGGTGCTCGACCACCACTGACGGGTGCTCGACAAGGGTGCTCGACCACCGCCGACGGGTGGTCAGCCGTTGAACGGCTTGGCTTCCACGATGCTGACCTTCTGCGTCTTGCCGTTGGGCAGCAGGTACTCGCGGGACTCGCCCTTGGTGGCGCCCCGGATCGCTGCGCCGAGCGGCGACTGCGGCGAGTAGACCTGGAGGGAGCCGTGGGCCCCTTCCTCGCGTGATCCGAGCAGGAACGTCTCCTGGTCGCTGTCGTCACCGTCGTAGGCGACCGTCACGACCATGCCGGGCTCGACGGTGCCGTCGTCCGCCGGGCGAACGCCGACCTGGGCCTCGCGCAGCAGCTCCTGGATCTTGCGGATCCGGTCCTCCTGCTTCGCCTGCTCGTCGCGGGCAGCGTGGTAGCCACCGTTCTCCTTGAGGTCGCCCTCTTCGCGGCGCGCGTTGATCTCCGACGCGATGACCGGTCGCTGCAGCACCAGCTCGTCGAGCTCGTGCTTGAGTCGATCGTGTGCTTCCTGGGTCAACCAAGTTGCAACTGTTCCGGTCATGGCAACTCCTTGCTACGTCAATGGGGCGGACTGGATTCTGGCGGACATCTACTTCTCGGTACGACCAGGTACAGGCCGTCACGGGTGAATCTGACTGAGGGTGGAGCTGCGGCCGTCTCGGGCAATGCGCTGTTCCCACTGCCGATGACGTGACCATCCCCGCGTGTCACGACGCTCGGAAGCACCGCTGGGTTGCTCGCGGACGGAGATCGAGTCCGTTGCGGCACCCGTCGTTCGCTCCTGAAACACCAGACGGCCCCGTCAGGGGCCGCCGGAAGTGGTGACCAAGTTTAACACGCAGCCACCGACAGCCCCTTGATTTCTGCGCGGACAGGCTCCCCGCGGCGGCTCGATCGCGGATTGCGACGACCGTGCCGGACGATGCCTTGCACGGGCCTGTCGGAGTCCGACCGCGAGCGGGGGACAATGGAGGAACGAGGGCGTCAGGGCGCCCGGCCTCGAAGGGAACCGAAGGCACTGTGAGCATCGAAGGCACTGTGAGCATGCAAAGTACGGCCAGTGAGGGACAGATGGACAACACGAGCACCCGGGGCACCAGCAGCGGTGTCGACGTCAAGGATCGGGATGTACCGGGTTCCGTCCACCCGGCGTCCGACGAGAACCTGCTCGGTGATTCCGTCCTCGCCGACGGCGCCCGGGCGCGCACCGAAGTCGCCACGGCCGCGCCGCTGCGCCTGATGGCAGTGCACGCCCACCCCGACGACGAGTCGAGCAAGGGAGCGGCCAGCCTGGCCAAGTACTCCAGCGACGGGGTCGGCGTGGTGGTCGTGTCCTGCACGGGCGGCGAGCGTGGTGACGTGCTCAATCCGAAGTTCGCCGACACGGCGATCGACATCCCCACCCTCCGGGTGACCGAGATGGCAAGGGCAGCAGAGATTCTCGGAGTGGCCCACGTGTGGCTGGGTTTTGAGGACTCCGGCTACCACGAAGGCGCCCCCGATACCTGGACCCTGCCGGAGGGCAGCTTCGGCGCTCTCGA
Source organism: Nakamurella sp. UYEF19 (assembly GCF_040546275.1). Taxonomy (NCBI): domain Bacteria; kingdom Bacillati; phylum Actinomycetota; class Actinomycetes; order Nakamurellales; family Nakamurellaceae; genus Nakamurella; species Nakamurella sp. UYEF19. The sequence continues at coordinate 22,529 of NZ_JBEPNO010000014.1, forward strand.
CCCGGCGGTGGAGATCGAGGCGCTGGTCCGGGTGGTCAGGGCCTTTCGTCCTCATGTGATGACGACGTACGACGAGAACGGCGGGTACCCGCACCCCGACCACATTCGGTGCCATGTGGTGTCGATGGCCGCGTTCGAGGCTGCCGGCGACCCGGACGCCTACCCGGGCACCGGCGAACCGTGGCAGCCGCTCAAGCTCTACTACAACGTCGGGTTCTCCAGGGAACGCATGCTGGCCATCAACGAAGCGGTCCGCGAGCGCACCGGGGAGGGGCCGTTCGACGAGTGGATCAAGCGTTTCGCGGAAAACCCGCGTCCCGATCCCGGCGCCCGCATCACCACCAGGATCGAAGCCGCCGACTTCTTCCCGCAGCGCGATGCAGCGCTCAAGGCACACGAGACCCAGATCGATCCCGATGCACACTGGTTCGCGGTGCCGCACGACATCGAGGCGTCCGTCTGGGGCACCGACGACTACGAACTGGCCAGATCGCTGGTCGATACCGATGTACCGGAAACGGACCTCTTCGCCGGGGTCAGGGAGAGGGTGGTGTCATGACGACGATGTCCGAAGCGGTCCTGGCCGTGCAGACATTCCTGGCGGACGGGGGCAACAGCCCGTCGGACGTGGATCCGACCACCGGAAAAGGTCCGGAGTGGGGAGAGGCGGCGCCGATCGGTCTGCTCGTCATCGTCCTCATGTGCGTGGCCGTGTACTTCCTGGTGAAATCGATGAACCGGAACCTCAAGAAGGTGCCGAAATCCTTCGACAGCGAGCCGGCGCTGGTCGGTGCGTCCGGGGCCGGGTCCGCCTCCGCGGCCGGATCCGCGTCCGCCTCCGGATCCGCGTCCGGGACCAGGGCAACGGCCGATGGAGCGGACACGACAGCCGCCGAGGCCGGGACTGCCGGGAACCCGGCTCCCAAGACCGACCCCTCGCCACCATCTGCCACCCCGTAGGACGACGATGAGTGGCTCGCGGCTGGCGGAAGCCACCTCGACCTACCTGCGTCAGCACGCGGCGCAGCCGGTCGACTGGTGGCCGTGGGGGCCCGATGCCATGGCCGAGGCGGCCCGGCGTCAGGTCCCCGTCCTGCTGTCCATCGGGTACGCGTCCTGCCACTGGTGCCATGTGATGGCCAGGGAGTCGTTCTCCGATCCGGTCGTCGCCGCCCAGATCAACGACGGCTTCGTCCCGATCAAGGTCGATCGGGAGGAGCGGCCTGACGTGGATGCCGTCTACATGACGGCCACCCAGGCGCTGACCGGCTCGGGTGGTTGGCCGATGACCTGCTTCCTGACGCCGAGCGGTGACCCGTTCTACGCCGGTACCTATTTTCCTCCGGTGCCGTCCCGGGGCCTTCCGTCGTTCCCGCAGTTGCTCACTGCCATCACCAAGGCCTGGCAGGACGACAACGCCGGCGTCCTGACCGCAGCCGCCGGGATCCGGACCTCGCTCGCCGAGGTCAACGTGCCCGATGCGCTGGCCGGCGGGGAGTCCCGGCTCGGCCCGTTGGACCGCGACGAGCTGACCCTGGCTGCCGAATCGCTGGTCACCCGGATGGACCACGTCGAGGGTGGATTCCCCGGGGCACCGAAGTTCCCGCCGGCGATGGTGTGCGAATTCCTGCTGCGACACCACGAGCGGACCGGCGACCAGGACGCCCTCGACGCCGTGACGGTGACCCTGGAGAAGATGGCCCGGGGTGGCATCCACGATCAGCTGGCCGGCGGCTTCTCCCGGTACAGCGTCGACTCCCGTTGGCATGTCCCGCATTTCGAGAAGATGCTCGATGACAACGGCCTGCTGCTGATGGTGTATTCGCACCACGCGCGACTCACCGGTAGTGCTCTGTCCCACCGCGTCACGGAGCAGACGGCGCAGTTCCTCATCGACGGGTTGCAGCTGGTCGACGGCCGGTTCGCAGCCTCCCTCGACGCCGACACGAAGGGGGTCGAGGGCGCCACCTACCTGTGGGATCGCGGACAGCTCGACGAGGTGCTCGGCGAGGCCGACGGTGCGCGGGCCGCGACGATCTTCGGCCTGGACCTCCCAGATCACGACGACGAACTGGCCGGAGCCGTCCTGCGCCTGCGGGAGGATCCGGACGATCCGGCCTGGTTCGAAGCGATCCGCGGATCGCTGCTGGTGGCCCGTCAGCTGCGCCCGCAGCCCGGTCGCGACGAGCTGGTGGTCATGCGCAGCAACGGCCTCGCCATCCGCGGTCTGGCCGAGGCCGGTGCCGCCCACGGACGGGCCGACTGGGTGCAGGCGGCGGCGCGAGGTGCGCGGTATCTGCTGTCGGTCCACCTGGTCGACGGCCGTTGGCGCCGCTCGTCCCGGGATGGTGCGGCCGGCCCGGGTGAGGCGGTGCTGGTCGACCACGCCGACGTCGCCGCAGCCCTGCTGGCCCTGCACCAGGCCGACGGAGACCCGGACTGGCTCCTTGAGGCCCGCGGGGTGCTGGACCTGGTGCTGGACCACTTCCTCGCCCCGGACGGTGGGTTCAACGACACCGCCGACGACGCGGAGCAACTGTTCCTGCGTCCGCGTGATCCCGGGGACGGGGCCGCCCCGTCCGGCGCGTCCTCCATCGCCGACGCGCTGGTGACGGCCGCTGCCCTCACCGGCGAGACCGGATACCTGCTGGCCGCCGAGCGTGCTATGGGGACGGTCGCCACGCTGTTGATGCGGGTGCCGCGCTCGGCCGGCTGGCATCTGGCCGCCGCCGAGGCGCTGGCGGCCGGACCATTGCAGATCGCCCTCTCGGGTCGGCCGGGTGCGGACCGCGATCTACTGGTCGCTGCCGCGTGGAAGCATGCTCCGGGCGGGTCGGTGATCGTGGTCGGGGAAGCCGATTCCGCCGCACTGCTCGCCGCCCGGCCGACGATCGACGGCCGGCCCGCCGCCTACGTGTGCCGCGGCTTCGTGTGCGACCGACCGGTGGTCTCGGTCGACGATCTGGTGGAGCTTCTCACCCGCCGCTAGGCCCCCGCGCTGATCAACTTCGACGGCGCTCATGATCGTGCGGGTTTTGGGACGCGTGGTGCGCGAATCGACCCGATCATGAGCGCGACCGCGCCAGGGATGAGACCCGGGAACAAACATGCTGGTGCTCTCGTTGTAAGCGCTGTAACGTTGTAATCATTGCAGCGAATGATAGAGAGAGAGTCTGACATGAGGACACCATTCAACCCCGGCAAGTTCCCGCTCGGTGGACCCGGCGCCCCTGGCTTCGGTCCCGAGTTCGAAGGTGAGGGCGACGGCCCGCGCGGCGAAGGTGGCCGTGGTCGCGGAGGCAAGGGCGGCGGACGTGGGCGCGGCCCCGGCTTCGGTCCCGGCTTCGGCGGGCACGGTGGCCGTCCGTTCGGACCGCGGGGTCGAGGCCGCGGGGGATCGCCGGAAGCACCGGATGCCTCCGACGCGGCCGGCTGGTTCGCCGGCCGACTGCCCAGCGACTGGTTCGTCGGAACCCCGACCGTTACGGTGGATCGTGAAGAGGTGCTGATCGTCGGAGAGCTGCCCGCTCTCGAGACGACCACCGAGAAGCAGGATGCCGCAGCGGTTGCTGCGGCCGAGGCCGGCCGGATCGCCCGTTTCCGCGAGGACACCCGCGAGGCCCGTATCGAGATCGCCCGTCAGGGACAGTTCCGCTACGGCCGCGAGATCTCCTGGGGTGCGAAGCTCGGCGGCTCCGAAGAGCTGTTCACCACGGCCTCGGTCCCGGTCATGACGCGTCTACGCCAGCCGGAACGGCAGATCCTGGACACCCTGGTCGACTCCGGTGTCGCGCGCTCCCGGTCGGATGCCCTCGTCTGGGCCATCCGTCTGGTGGGCGATCACGCCGATGAGTGGCTGGGCGAACTCCGCGAAGCCATGGAGCAGGTCAACCGTCTCCGCAACGAGGGTCCCGACCTCGGCTGAGCCATCTGCCGTGAGTTCGAGCCAGCAGAACGCCCACCCGCCTGCGCGGGTGGGCGTTCTGTCGTCATGCGGGGTGGTGTGGCCCCGTGGGCGGGGCGGTTCAGCCGGGGTAGAGGACCAGGAAGATCGCGATGTAGTGGCAGAGGGCGGCAAGCGTGACGAAAGCGTGGAACGCTTCGTGGTAGCCGAACGTGCCGGGCCAGATGTTGGGCCTGCGGATCGCGTAGAACACCGCGCCGACGGTGTACATCAGACCGCCGGCGATGACGAGCACGACGACCGCCACGCCACCGTTGTGCAGCAGCTGCGGCATCGCGAAGACGGCGACCCAGCCCAGCGCGATGTAGAACGGCACACCGACCCAGCGCGGCGAATTGGGCAGCAGCATCTTGAGCGCGACACCACCGGCAGCACCGATCCAGACGATCGTCAGCAGAACGGTTCCGGTGCGGCCGGGAATGGCCAGTACGGCGAGCGGGGTGTAGGTGCCGGCGATGAACACGAAGATCATCGAGTGGTCGGCCCGCTTCATCCACGTCCTGGCCCTGACCGACACCCAGGTATGACGGTGGTAGGTCGCACTGATGCCGAACAGGCCAACGATCGTGAGGGCGTAGATGACGCAGGCAACTGCGGCGCCCGCTCCGACGGTGGTCGCGGCCACCACCACGAGCACGATGCCGAGCACGCCCCCGGCCAGCGCGGAGTACCAGTGGATCCAGCCGCGGGCACGGGGCCGTGTCGTGGAGGTGCGTGGCAGGGTCCCGGACGTCATGAGATCCATGTTCCGTCAGATGCGCGGATATTGCGAGGTGCCTGTGGTCTATTCGACGATTCGTAGAAGCAGCGGGCTGGAATCACTGCGCCGGATCGGGCGTGCTCCGATGAGCCGGTCGGGTCAGGGTTCGCGCCCCCGCGCCAGTAGGGTCGGCACTCGTGAGGCTTCCGACGCTGCTCTACCGGGTCTACGAGCGCAGGCTGATCCACCAACTCCTGGGTGGCGCGGCCGTCCCGCACCACGTCGGCGTGATCATCGACGGCAATCGCCGATGGGCCCGCAAGGAGGGGATGACCAACCCGAACGACGGTCACCGCGCCGGTGCGGCCCACATCTCCAACCTGCTGGAGTGGTGCCAGACCAGTGGAATCGGCATGGTCACCCTGTGGCTGCTGTCGACCGACAACCTGCGGCGTCCGGACGAGGAACTCCAACCCCTGCTCGCCATCATCACCGACGTGGTGGACGATCTCGCCGCGCCGGACCAGCCCTGGAAACTGCGGATCGTCGGCGCCATGGAGGTGTTGCCGCCGGCCATGGTGACCCGGCTGACCGCGGCCGAGATGCGCACCGCCGACCGCACGGGGGTCGAGGTCAACATCGCGGTGGGTTACGGCGGTCGTCAGGAGATCGCCGATGCGGTGAAGTCGCTGCTGCAGTCCGGAGCCGACGCCGGGCTGTCGGTCGAGGAGGTCATCGCCCGACTGGACGTCGATGCGATCAGCGAGCACCTCTACACGTCGGGCCAGCCCGATCCCGACCTGGTCATCCGCACGTCCGGTGAGCAGCGCCTGTCCGGATTCCTGCTCTGGCAGAGCGCACATTCGGAGTACTGGTTCTACGAGGCCGACTGGCCCGACTTCCGCCGGGTCGACTTCCTGCGAGCGCTGCGCGACTACGCCGCGCGCCACCGCCGGTTCGGCGAATGACGAGGCGGAAGATCCTGACGCACAACGATGGTGATCGAACGAGAGTGGAGTGCTAGCAGTGGATGTCGTCAGCGAGTACCTGAAGCTGGGCCTGCGGTTCGATCGGGTGGTCGACGGGTTCGTCGACGCCTACATCGGTGACCCGGCACTCAAGGATCAGGTCGCCGCCGAACCGGCCCCCGATCCGGCGCAGCTGTCGCGTCGGGCCGCCGAGCTGTCCGCGCAGATCCCGGACGCCGGGTTGTCCGCGGACCGTTCGGCCTTCCTGACCGCGCATCTGGATGCCCTGGCCGTCGCCGGTGCCCGGTTGGCCGGGCAGGAGATGTCGTTCATCGCCGAGGTGCACTCGTACTTCCAGGTCGAGATCGCTCTGGTGGACACCGACGTCTACGCCGACGCGCACGCCAGGATCTCCGGGCTGCTGGACGGCGCCGGCGCCCCGGCGAACCCCGATCTCGCCGAGCGACTCGGCGCGGTCCGTGCCGCCGAAGCCTGTCCGCCCGAGTTGGTCGAGACGGCCGTGCGGGCGGTCGCCGCGGCGCTGCGACCGCAGATCGTCAGCGCCACCGGGCTTCTCGAGCAGGAGAACATCGACTTCGACATCGAGCGCGACGTGGCATGGAGCGGCTTCAACTACTACCTCGGGTCGTACTCGTCCCGGGTGGCGGTCAACGCGGACGTCGGCCACCGGATGAGCCAGTTCCCGGTGCTGGTGGCGCACGAGTGCTACCCGGGACATCACACCGAGCACTGCCGCAAGGAGAGCCTGCTCGTCGAGCAGGGCGGACAGGCCGAGCAGACCATCTTCCTGGTGAACACCCCGCAGTGCCTGATGGCCGAAGGCCTTGGCGATCTGGCGCTGACCGCTGCCATCGGTCCCGGCTGGGCGACCTGGGCCGCCGGAGTGCTGGACGGGATCGGCCCGAGCTTCGAACCGGAACTCGCCGAGGCGCTGGAGGTGGCATCGCGGCCACTCAACTCGGTGCGCCAGAATGCCGCGATCATGCTGCACGACCAGGGCGCCGATCCCGAGGACGTGGTGTCCTACCTGCAGAAATGGAGTCTGGCGGACGAGAAGCGGTCGCGGCAGTCGCTCCGGTTCCTGTCCGATCCGCTCTGGCGGGCCTACACCTCGACCTACGTCGAGGGGGAGCGACTGCTGCGGCCCTGGTTGGAGGCCCGACCGCAGGGTCAGAGCGCGCTGCAACGCTTCCAGCGATTGCTCGACGAGCCGCTCACCCCGGCCGTCATCCAGGCGGAGATGTCGGCCGTCCGCTCCGGTTGACGGAGACCGCGGGACTGCCCCGGACAGCTTCGGCCGGCTCGCGACGCAGCGTCCTGCACAGTGCTCGCTATAGCGAGCACTGTGCAGGACGCTGCAGGACGCTGCAGGACGCTGCGGGCGGACCATTGCCACCCGACCACATACCGGGTATACATACCGAGTATGTCCATCCGTCACAGTCTTCTCGCCCTGCTCGCCGATCACGATGCCTACGGCTATCAGCTCCGGTCCCGGTTCGAGTCGCTCACCGGATCCGTCTGGCCGCTGAACATCGGGCAGGTCTACACCACTTTGGCGCGGCTGGAGCGCGACGGACTGGTGCTGGGCACCGGTACGGGTGACGACGGCCGGGCCATGTACCACCTCACCGAGGCGGGGCAGGCAGAGCTGCAGAGCTGGTGGCGCTCACCGGTTTCCCGCAACGACCGGCCCCGTGACGAACTGGCCATCAAGATCGCGTTGGCCGTCACCGCGACCGGCGTCGATGCCAGTGCGATCCTGCAGACCCAGCGGCTGGACACGATGCGGGCCATGCAGGATCTGACCCGGCTCAAGCGTCATGCCGACGTCGCAGACCTCCCGTGGCGGCTGGTCCTGGAATCGATGATCTTCGCCGCCGAGGCGGAGATCCGATGGCTGGACCACTGCGAGTCGGCGGTGATCCGGCACGCCGTTCAGCAACGCGCTGTCGCCCCGATCGCGGCGGCACCCGCCGAGAACTCGGAGGTCTCCTCATGACGGTGCTGCTGCAGATGACGGACGTACGCCGCGTGCACGGCCGGGGAGGGGCCAGCGTCACTGCTCTGGACAACATCGACCTGGTGGTCTCGGCCGGGGAATTCGTCGCGGTGATGGGACCGTCCGGTTCCGGGAAGTCCACCCTGCTCCATCTGGCCGGTGGCCTCGACACCCCGTCGTCGGGTTCGGTGGGTGTCGCGGGCCTCGATATCGGTTCGCTCGGCGGCTCGGCGCGGGCGGCGCTCCGGCGCAAGCACGTCGGCTACGTCTTCCAGGATTTCAACCTGCTGCCGACGCTGACCGCCGGCGAGAACGTGGCGCTGCCGAGGGAACTGGACGGAGTTCGTCGGCACCAGGCCAGACGGGACGCCCGGACCGCCCTTCGCGAGGTCGACCTCGCCGACATGATCGATCGGTTCCCCGACGAGATGTCCGGGGGTCAGCAGCAGCGGGTCGCGATCGCCAGGGCCCTGGTCGGAGACCGCCGACTGGTGCTGGCCGACGAACCGACGGGTGCACTGGACAGTGCGACCGGAGAGCTGGTGCTGGCGCTGCTCCGCAGCCGGGCCGATGCCGGATCGGCCGTCGTGCTGGTCACCCACGAGGCCCGGCACGCCGCCTGGGCCGACCGGGTCGTGTTCCTGCGCGACGGCAGGATGGTCGACACCGCCGGACGCGACGACGCCGCGTCGTTGCTGGTGACGCAGCCGTGACGGTGATCACCGGGCTGGGGCCGGCGCTACGCATCGCGCGCCGCGACACGCTCCGGCACAAGGGCAATTCACTGCTGATCATCATCCTGATCGCCCTGCCCATCCTGGTCATGGCGGCCGCGGACGTGCTGCTGAGATCGTCCTTCGGCACACCGGCCGAACGGGCCGACCTGACTCTGGGGCGGGCCGATCTCGGTGCGGCAAGTGCCTGGATCGAGGCCCCGGCCGGAGCGCCGGCGGTGGTCCAGTACGGCCCGACCGACGACGGCTTCAATTTCGACACCGGTCCCGGGGTGGCCGGGTACCTCCCTTCTGCGCATCCGCTGCGCCCGGCCTCGGAGGTGCTCGCGCTGCTTCCGGCCGGGGCCGAGCTGGCTCCCTGGGTGCAGACCGAGGTCCCCGCCAAAGGTGTTGGTGGGCAATACTTCCGGACGGACCTGGAAATGCTGGACCTGGCGGCCACTGCGGCCGCCGGCCGATTCCGGGTCACGGCCGGTACCGCACCGGCCGGACCCGGCCAGGTCGCCTTGACGCCGGCCCTGGCGAAGCGTCTGGACACCGGGATCGGTGCGGTCGTCTCCCTCGGCGCACCGGCTGCGGCCTACACGGTGGTCGGGATGGTGCAGTCCCTGGTGCCGTCGGACAAGCCAGGCGATCGGTCCATCGCCGTCACCGACTTCGGTCAGGTGAAGTATTTCGAGTCCTACCGCGGGCCGCGATATCTGATGTCCGGTGTCTCGCTGAGCTGGAGCGAGGTCGAGGGCCTCAACAAGCACGGACTCGGAGTGTTCTCCCGGGCTGCCATCTCCGGTCCCGGGGCCACCGCGGTGCCGGAGCAGCAGCAGAGCGAATCGGTGCTGATGGTGGCCGGTGCCGTGCTGGGCGGGCTGCTGGCGGTGATGCAGGTGATCTTCCTGGCCGGCCCGGCCTTCGCCGTCGGCGCCAAACGCATGCGACGCCAGCTCGGGCAGCTGGGTGCGGCTGGTGCGACGCCCGGCCAGCTGCGCCTGGTGGTGCTGGGCAGCGGGCTGGTGCTGGGCGCGCTCGGGTCGGGTCTCGGCGTCCTGCTCGGGGTGGCCGCGGGACTGGCCGGTCGTGGCGTTGCCGTCGAGAAGCTCGGTCTGCCCTATGTGGCAACGCATGTCGTGCCCGCGGACCTGCTTGCGATCTTCGCCCTCGGTCTGCTGACGGCGATGCTCGCCGCCCTGTTGCCGGCCATCTCGGCGTCGCGGGCGAGCGTCATGGCACTGCTCGGCCAGTCCCCGGTGGCGAAGCGGACCATCCGCTGGTGGTCGATTGCGGGCGCCGTCACCGCTCTGATCGGTATCGGGGTGACTCTCGCCGTCGCGCTGTCCGGCGTGACCGAAGCCCAGCGGGCACAACCCGGCGAGCTCCGGGCCGTGGTCATCGGTGCCGGCCTGCTGCTGACCGAAATCGGTCTGTTGATGGGTACCCCGCTGCTGCTGCGGGTGATCGCCCGGCTCGGTCGGGTGTTGCCCACCATGCCTCGACTGGCGGTCCGCGATGCCGCGCGACACAGTGGCCGGAGTGCTCCCGCAGTTGCTGCCGTGATGACGGTGACCGCCCTCGCCGTGGCGCTGACCAGCCTGTTCGCCACGCTGGAGCTCAGCAGAGCCGACAACTACACCCCCGGGATCCCCCTCGGGGCGGTGATGGTCCAACCGGCAGATCCGAAGCTCCCACCGACCGACACCCCCGCCGACACGGGAGTGTCCGCGGCCGGTCTCTCGGCGATCTGGCCGAAATCGACATTTGCCATCCTGACCACGCCGACCGGTCCGACCGAAGCAAGTTCGGTCGATCCGCAGATTCCGGCCGGCAACGGCTGTCCCTGGATGGTGTCTCACTACGCGTCGCTCGTCGACGGCTCGATCCGGGGCCTGGCGCTACCGACCCCCGCCGAGATTCCGGCAGCCGTCGGCGACTGGCGGTGCGCCGGTGCGGACTATTCGACCGTTTCCGACGAGCAGTCGGGTACGCACGCCTCGGGGATCCGGAGTGGCCTTGCCGTTCCGCGGTTGCTGGTCGGTGGCCCCGAGCTGCGAGCTCTGGTCACCGGGATCGAGGATCCGGCCGCTGACCGGGTGCTCGCCGCCGGCGGCACCGTCACCCTCGATCGCCGATTCCTCTCGCCTGCAGGCGTTCTCACCCTGGCGCAGAGCCACTACGAGGGGACGAAGGATGAATGGGTCCAGGACCGGGTGATCTCGCTGAACGCCTCGGCGGCCCGTTGGTCGCCCACCCGGATCAGCGCCATCGTCTCACCGTCGGCGGCTCGGGAGGCAGGCCTGCGTACGGTATCGGCCGGCCTGATCATCGACCCGGGGGGCGTTGCGACGGCTGATCAGACCGATTCGCTCCAGCAGCAGCTCGCGGCAGGAGGGAGTCAGGTCTTCACCTACCTCGAGACCGGACAGGATTCGTTGACGGGTGGACCGTCACCCTGGTTGATCTTCGCCGCCGCGGCACTTCTCATCGCGCTGACGGTCGCGGTGGTCACTGCCCTGTCGGTGTCGGATGCGCGCGATGACCTGTCGACCCTGGGCGCCGTCGGCGCCCCCGGGTGGATGCGTCGTCGATTCTCCGGCTGGTCGGCAATGCTCATCACCGGGATCGGGTGCGTGCTGGGCGCTCTCCTGGGTCTGGTCCCGGCGTTCGGGCTGGTGCGACTCGTCTACCAGTCCGGCGGATTCCCGAAGCCCTACTTCGAGGTGCCGTGGGGACCGATCGCCGTGCTGATCGTGGGGCTTCCGCTCCTTGCGTTCGTGGTGGCTGCGACGGTGACCGGATCGAGGATCAGCCTGGTGGCCCGGGCACGGTGATCTTCGTCGGCCTGCCCGGCAAGGACGGCTAAACTCACGTCCGGCCGTCGGTGATCATTCGCCGACCGACCGCCGGTGGTCCTCGCCGCGCTGCCGATCAGAGCAAGGAGTTCGACCACTGACGCCGCCTGATCCAGTCTCGGACGCCCGGTCGGATCCGGCGTCCGATTCCTCGTCCGAAGCCCGGCAGGACGCGTCGCCGACGCGGCGGAAGCGCTCGCTCGGCACGCTCGTGCGGGTCGGATTCCTACTGCTGGTGCTTGCCTTCGGCGCCTACTGGGTCATCAAGAACCGCCACTCGTTCGCCGATGCTGCGCAGCGCATCACCTTCTGGCCCATCGCCGGCGCGCTGGTGGCCGGTGCCCTCGGCGCCTGGTCCGGTGTACCGGCCTGGCGCTCGGTCCTCGCCGGTCTCGGTTCGCCGCTGCCGTTGAAGGACGCCCAACGGGTCTTCCTCACCGGGCAGCTCGGCAAGTACATCCCCGGTGGTGTCTGGACGGTGGTCGCCCAGGCCCGGCTGGCCAAGGACCTGGACGTACCGACGACCCGGAGCGCGACCGCAAGCCTGATGTCCATCCTGCTGTCGGTCGTCACGGCCGCCTCGATGGGGGCCCTCTGCCTGGGCATCGCCGGCCGGCAGATCCTCGGCGACTACGGCTGGACCCTCTGGTTGGTGCTGCCACTGGTGGCGCTGCTGCACCCGGCCGTCCTGGTCTGGGCCGGACGGGTGGTCAGCCGGATCACCCGACGGAACGTGCCGCTGCAACGCATCCCGGCCCGCAACCTGGTCATCGCTGCGGCCTGGTCCATCGGCGGCCAGGTGGTGAACGGGCTGCAGTTCTTCCTCCTCGTCGGCATGGTCGGCGGTACCTACCCGAACCCACTGCTGGCCATCGGCCTGTTCTCGACGGCCACCGCGGTCGGCATCGTGGTGATCTTCGCCTCGGCCGGTGCCGGCCCTCGTGAACTGCTGCTCGCGGCCGGTCTCAACCCGCTGATGCCGCCCGGATCGGCGGCACTGGTCGTCCTGCTGTCCCGGGCCGTCCTGACCGTCGTCGACCTCGTCCTGGCCGGGATAGCTCTCCGCGCCGGCCGCCGAACCACCACCTCACGATGACGAGCACCGCACGATGACCACCGCACGATGACCACGGCACGATGACCACCCACCCGGATCGGAGCACTCAGACCACCATGCGGATCATCGCTTTCGGCACCTACCAGGCTGATTCGCACCCCAGGGTGCGGGTGCTGATCGAGGGTCTGCGGGCACAGGGTCACGACGTGCTCGAGATCAACGAACCGCTGGGACTGTCCACCGCGGAACGGGTCTCGATGCTGCGCAAGCCCTGGACCCTGCCGGTGCTGGGGCTTCGCCTGGCGCACCGCTGGACCAGGCTCGCCCGTCGTGGACGGTCCGAGTCGAAACGTCAGCCGCCCGACGCCGTCCTGGTCGGCTATCTCGGCCACTTCGACGTGCACCTGGCCCGGCGGGTGTTCCACGGCACCCCGATCGTGCTCGATCACCTGATCTTCGCCGCCGGTACTGCCGTGGATCGCGGCTCGGCCAAGGGACTGGTGACCGGCGCCCTCGAGGTCCTCGACCGCCGGGCGCTGCGGGCCGCCGACGTCATCGTGCTGGACACCGCCGAACATCGGGACCGGGTGCCGGAGGAACTGTCGTCGCGCGCGCTGGTCGCCGCGGTCGGAGCCGACGCGACCTGGTTCGAGGCAGGCGGGCACGCATCCCCGGCCCCGGCCCTCGACGAGCCGGTCAGGGTGGTCTTCTTCGGCCTGTTCACCCCGCTGCAGGGCGCGGTGGTGATCGGTGAGGCGTTGAATCTGCTGCATCGCCGCGGCTTCGGCGCTGACCGGTTGAGAGTCACCATGATCGGCAGCGGCCAGGACCTGGCGGCCGCGCAGGCGGCAGCCGGCCCGGAGGCTCCCGCCGAGTGGGTCGGCTGGGTCGATCCGGCCCGTCTGCCGGCCGTGGTGGCTTCCCACCAGGTGGCCCTGGGGATCTTCGGTACTACGCCGAAAGGGGCAGACGTCGTGCCCAACAAGGTGTATCAATCAGCGGCCGCCGGCTGCGCGATCATCACGTCGGACACCCGGCCGCAACGTCGGGTGCTCGGCGAGGCGGCCGAGTTCGTGCCCGTCGGTGATCCATCGGCCCTGGCCGACGCGATCGCCCGTCTGGTGGAGGATCGTCAGCTGCTCGTCCACCGCCGCCGCCAAGCGCGTGAACTTGCCCTGAGTTCGTTCACCGGTGGCGCTGTGGTGCTTCCCCTTCTGGATAGGCTGGCCGACGTGCCCCTCGATGACGTGTCCACCGCCGCTGCCAGCAAGCATTCCGCGCCGGTGGCGCCGCTCACTCCGCGGGCGGCACTACGCTGGCCGCTGATCAAGCGGGCCATGAAGCAGACCCGGCCGGCCACCACGCTCGAGATCGGCTGCGGGCAGGGCGCCATGGGAGCCCGCCTGGTCGGGCTCACCCCGTCCTTCACCGCGGTCGAGCCCGATGTGTCGTCCTACCAGATCGCCAAGGAGCGGATCGGGACGCGTGGCGGGACCGTACTCAACTGCACGTCCGACGAACTCGACGACGACCGGACCTTCGACATGGTCTGCGCCTTCGAGGTGCTCGAGCACCTGGAGGACGACACCGGTGCACTCGATGCCTGGGTCAAGAAGGTCAGGATCGGCGGGCACCTGGTGCTCTCCGTCCCCGCCTGGCAGCACATGTTCGGTACCTGGGACAAGGCCGTCGGGCACTACCGCCGCTACTCGCCGGACGAATTGGCGACGAAGCTGAGGGCGGCCGGGTTCGAGCCGGTGAAGATCGGCCTCTACGGCTGGCCGCTGGCCTTCCTGCTGGAAGCGATCCGCAACCGGGTCGCCGACGGTTCGGCCCAGATGGAGGACTCGGCGGCCGACCAGACGGCGCATTCCGGACGCTGGCTCCAGCCCACCAAGCGCCTGTCCGCCATCGTCATCACGGTCGGTATCTTCCCGTTCCAGGTGATGCAGCGACTGGTCCAGAGCAAAGGCAACGGTATCGTCGCGCTGGCCCGCCGGGTCAGCTGACCGACGGGTCGGAGCCGCGCGCGAGGCGTTCGCGCCTTGGCGCGGCCAGATCGGTTGGCGGCCTCCGGGACGGTACTGTGCGCCTATGACAGGAGTGAAAGTGCTGTTGGCGCGCGCCGGCGGTGCTGCCCATCCGTGGCGTCTGGTCCTGTTATTCGCTCTTCCGGTGTTGGCCCTCAAGCTCGTCGTCGCTGCAACGACTTTCGGCACGAATGACATCATCCACTGGGTCGATTTCACCAATGGCGTCCGAGCGGCGGGGCCGGTCGGAATCTATGGTCTACATTTTCAGTTGTCGTTCTACAACCACCCTCCGTTGATCGGCTATTTCCTCTGGTTCGTCAATGGCGTCCACGATCTCCGCATACCGATCAATTTCACCATTCGCGCGATGTCCAGCCTGGCCGACGTCGGGACGGCGCTGGTGCTGTTCGAAATGCTGCGCCGCAGGTCGACTCTCGGGCAGGCCCTGACCGCAGCGATCCTCGTGGTCGCCAGTCCGCTGCTGTTCATCATCTCGGGTTTCCACGGGAATACCGACCCGATCTTCACCTTCCTGACGATGCTCGGCCTCTACCTCCTGGTCGACCGCCGGGCACCGGTGCTGGCGGGGGTCGCCATCGGACTCGCGGTCGGTATCAAGATCGTGCCCTTCGTGCTGGTCCCGGCGCTGCTGATCTACGCCTACCGGCAGGGTCGTGGCGCTGCTGTGCGATTCCTGGCCGCGTTCGTCGCGGTGGTCGCCGTCACCTGGGGGCCGGCCCTGCTGCTGCAGTTCGACGCCGTCCGGTCGAACGTCATCGGCTACAGCGGCATCGGACAGTCCTGGTGGGGATTCATGCAGTTGGGCCACTGGATGGGCAATCCGTCGTGGGTGGCCTTTGCCGCCGGGCCGGGACGCTCGCTGCTCGTCCTGCTCTGCGTGGCGGTCCCGGCCGTCGCCGTCTGGCGCCGGCCCGAGTCGGTGACGGTCGCGGTGGCCTGGTCGCTGACGGTGTTCCTGACGTTGGCCACCACCTTCGGTACCCAGTACCTGGTGTGGCCGCTTGCGGCCTGCTACCTGGTCAGCGTTCGACTCGCCACGTTGTACAGCTTCTCCGCAGGCCTCATCATGGTGGAGGTCTACACCCGCTGGTCCGGGGGATTTCCGTGGTTCAATGCCTCGGCCTCGGAATTCACGCAGCCGGAGAAGCTCTTCCTTCTCCTACCATGGTTGACCTTGGTCGTGCTGGCCTTCCAGGCCACCAGGACCATGTTCTCGGGACGAACCGGCAGCGCGGCCGGCCCAGGTCTGCGGTTGCCCCCGGTGCCGATGGCCGTCGTGGCCGGTGACCCGAGATGGGTTGCCGACAGAAGTTCTCAGGAAGCAGTTGAAAGGAATCAGAATGCCGCACAGCAAGACTGAGTCGTTGCGCATCGGGATCGTGGTGGTCGCCTACAACGCCCAGTCGACCCTGCTGGAGACGCTCGACCGAATCCCGGTCGGCTTCCGGCCGAGCATCGAGGAAGTCATCATCTGCGATGACGCCAGCGGTGACCTGACCTTCGAGTACGGACAGCAGTGGGCCGCGCGGGACGACACCCCGTCGACCACTGTGATCAAGCACACGAAGAATCTCGGCTACGGCGGAAATCAGAAAGCTGCCTATCTGCTGGCGATCGAGCAGGGACTCGATCTCGTCGTACTCCTGCATGCCGATGGTCAATACGCACCGGAGAGCCTCGTTGACATCGTCGCGCCGTTCTACACTACCGATTGCGCCGCTGTTTTCGGCTCCCGGATGATGGACAAGGGAGCTGCGAAGAACGGCGGAATGCCTTTCTACAAGCGGATCGGCAACAAGGTTCTCACCCGATTCGAGAACACGGTGCTCGGCACGGATCTGACCGAATTCCACTCCGGATACCGCGCATACCGGACAAGTGCGTTGCGGGAGATTCCCTTCGAGGCGAACAGTGACGGTTTCGACTTCGACACGCAGATCATCGCCCAGGTGATCCACGCCGGCGGACGGATCGTCGAGGTCCCGATCCCCACCTACTACGGCGACGAGATCTGCTACGTCAACGGCCTGAAGTACGCCAAGGACGTGGTCAGGGACGTCATCGAGTACCGATTGGCCGTGCAGGGCTTCGGGACGTCGGAGTGGGTCCCCACGCCGGACGAATACGCGTTCAAGGAGGGTGACGGCTCCTCGCACTCGCTGATCCTGGAGATGATGGCCGGTCTGGCGCCCTCGAAGGTGCTGGACCTCGGCTGCTCGGCGGGTCTGCTGGCGGAGCAGATCAGGGCCGCCGGGCACACCGTCGTCGGGGTCGATGCCATCGAGCTGCCCGAGGTCAGGGACCGTACCGACGCCTTCTTCGTCGCCGATCTGGAGAAGCCGCTTGCCCCGGAGATCGGGACCGGCTTCGACGTGGTGATCGCGGGCGACATCATCGAGCACCTCGCCCGCCCGGGCGACGCGTTGCGCGAGATGCGACGGGTGCTGCGCCCCGGTGGACAGCTGATCCTGTCGGTGCCGAACTTCGGTCACTGGTATCCGCGTTTCCGGGTCACCTTCGGTCTCTTCGGGTACGACCGTCGAGGGGTGCTCGACAACACCCACCTGCGCTTCTTCACCCGGTCCACGCTCCGCCGCACCGTGCGTCGGGCCGGTTTCGATGTATTGCAGGAGGCGTCGACCGGGCTGCCGCTGGGGACCATCGGCGCTTCCGGTGGCCTCGCCGGGGTGCTCCGCAAGATCGACGCCGCGCTGGTCCGTCTGCGTCCAACGCTGTTCGGCTACCAGAACGTCCTGCGGCTCACCCCCCACGCCGAGGACGTGCTCACCGCAGCGATCACCCTGCGCGAGCCGAATGTGCTGTCACGTGCCATCGGCGCCTGAACCCGCTAAACCCGCCGATGCCCTCCCCGATGGCATCCGGCCCGGCGATCGTCGGACCGCCGATCCCGCCCCGAGGGCAATCGTCCCCGCAGCCGACACACCGCGCAGAGGAGCCCGCATGAGCCTGGCCAGTCTCGGCATCCTGCTGTTCGCGGTCGCCCTGGCGGCCACCGGCCAGCTGGTGCTCAAGAACGGTATGAACATCGCCAAGGAAGCAGCGGCGGCCCAGGGGAAGTCACTGATCCTGACGGCCGGCACCTCACCGTGGATCCTCGGCGGGCTGGTCATCTTCGGGGTCTCCGCGGTGGCCTGGCTGGTGACCCTGTCGCGGGTCCCGCTGAGCGTCGCCTATCCGTTCAACGCACTCGGCTACGTGGTGATCCTGGTGGCCAGTACGGTGATCCTGAACGAGCGGGCGAACGCCTGGACGTGGGTGGGGACGGTGATGGTGGTCGCCGGTCTGATCGTCGTGGTGACCACAGCGCCCAGCAGCTGAGCGGACGGGGTCGGCGGCGAGCTGGCTCTCCCATCCGCTTCACACCCCTAGACCAGGCGTTCACCCTGGTGGAATGAGATGTTGTCCTCACCGGTGGCCACCCCTTGGACGCCGGAGCACGGTCACCATCAGGCATGGTGGAGCAGTCGAGGCGGTGCCTCGCGCGGACGAGAAGAGTGAGCTACCACAGATGACGGCGCAGTCCAAGTTGCTGGTGGTCGACGACGAGCCCTCCCTGCAGGACATCGTCGCCACGTCGATGCGGTTCCTCGGCTACGACGTGAGCGTCGCGGCCACCGGCCGCGAGGCTGTGCGAGTCGCCACCGACGTCCGCCCCGACCTGATCATCCTGGACATCATGCTGCCCGATTTCGACGGGCTCGAGGTGATGCGGCGGGTCCGCGCGGCCGGGGTCGATGCCGGTGTGGTCTTCCTGTCCGCCCGGGACACACCGGCGGACAAGATCGCCGGTCTGAGTGCCGGCGGCGACGACTACGTGACGAAGCCGTTCGGACTCGAGGAGCTGGCGGCCAGGGTGACGGCCGTTCTCCGGCGGGTCCGTCCCGATCTGGCCGCAGACGGCGTGCTCAAGGTCGCCGACCTCGAGCTCGATCCCGAGACCTACCAGGTCAGCCGGGCGGGGGTGCCCATCGAGCTGGCTCCGACCGAGTACAAGATGCTGCGCCACCTGATGATCAACGCCAACGTGGTGCTGTCCCGCCAGCAGTTGCTGGACGCGGTGTGGGGCACCGACTTCTACGGCGACGACTCGGTGGTCGCGACCTACATCTCCTACCTGCGGCGCAAGGTCGACGCGACGGGTGAGCCGTTGATCCACACCCATCGCGGCTTCGGCTACGTGCTGCGCGTCCCGCGGCGCTGACCATGTCCGCGGCCGTTCTGCCCCCGCGGCGCCGGTGGGGGCTGCGCGTCAGATTGATCGCGGTGGTGCTGACCGTGGCGGCCCTCGCGCTCATCGCGGTCGATGTGATCGTGCCGCTGAACGTCAGGGCGGCCCTGATCTCCGATCGGGACAAGGGCCTGGCCAGCGTCGTCCAGAAACTGCCGGCCACGATCAACTCGTCCTCGCTCACCGAACTGACCAAGAACAACCCGCTGCGCAGCGAGGTCGGCTGGACGGTGGTGACCAGGTCAGGGACGGCGCAGGTGATCGTGCAGCCGCCGCGCGACCCGATCGGGACCCCCGACTTCGGCAATCCGCCGCCCGTCGGGGTGGCCCGCACCGTCGGTGACGTCTCCGGTTCGTCGGCCCGATACCGGATCCTGGCCGTCGTCATCTTCGATCCGTCGAACAGTCCGGTCTACCTGGTGGCCTGGAGCGATCTGGACGAGGTCACCGCCACGCTGAGCCAACTGGTGTTCCTGGAGTTCCTGATCACCGTCGGCCTGCTGATCCTGCTGGGGCTGGTGGCCAGCCTGATCATCCGGCGCGAACTGAGGCCCCTCGAGGCGATGGCCACCGCGGCCGACGAGATCGCCGGGGGCGAGCTGGAACGACGAGTCGCCCCCGGAGATCCCAGCACCGAGATCGGCCGGCTGGGCACCGCCTTCAACGGCATGCTGGACGGCATCAACGGGTTGCTCGACGAGCAGCAGCGCAACGAGGCCAGACTCCGCCAGTTCGTCGCCGACGCCTCGCACGAGCTCCGCACCCCGGTCGCCGCGGTGCAGGGCTACTCCGAGCTCTACCGCGCCGGCATGCTCCCGGACGAGGCCTCGGTGGCGAAGGCGATGAACCGCATGGGCTTCGAGGCGAGGCGGATGGGTGGCCTGGTGGAGGACCTGCTGACCCTGATCAAGGCCGATGCGGAGAAGGCCCGCGAGCACGAGTTGGTGGATCTGGCCCAGTTGCTGGTGGGGGTGGTCGACGACGCGGCGGTGATCGACGGATCCCGGACCTGGCGTCTGGTCGGCGCGACCCGGATGACCAACGTGGTGGGGGACCGGCTGCGGTTGCACCAGCTGTTCGCCAACCTGCTGTCCAACGTCCGGACGCACACGCCGGCCGGGACCACGGCGACGGTTTCGTTGCTGCCGGGCCACGACGAGATCGCCGTGAGCATCACCGACGACGGTCCGGGCGTCGCTCCGGAGGCCCTCCCGAGGCTCTTCGACCGCTTCTTCCGGGAGGACGAGTCGAGGTCGAGGGAGAACGGCGGCAGCGGGCTGGGTCTGTCCATCGTGGCGGCCATCGTCAGGTCGCACTCCGGCCGGATCCTGGCCGCGAACGCCCGGGGTGGTGGTCTCACGATGACGGTCGTACTGCCGCGACCGGTCGGGACGGCCGCCGTCACCGGGCTGGCCACCGGGGCGCCGGTCGGGGTCAATACCGGCCCGATCGACCTCTCCGCGCTCGCGTTCTCGGCCGCCGCCCCGTCGGGTGGCGGCCTGCCATCCCCCGGTGGCCAGATGTCGGTCGTGTCACGTTCCGCGCGGCCGGACGACGCCCTCAACACACCCGAAACCTGATGTTCACCCGCCTCCTCGCGTTTCTGCGGGATTGGCCGGAATCGCCCGGGTAGCGTCCGAATCAGTGCACCGCAGTACTGCGGAACACACGGGAGGCCCCGATTGGACAGTGCCGGACATTTCCAGCACAGGACAGTGAGAGGGCCGGTAGCGGGCCCTTTTTCCTCGCCGGCGAAGTGCCGGATCGGGATGGGGACCACCGGTCCACTCTGCAAGGCGCGCGTGCCCGCGCCGTCAAGGAGCTGTTCGTGGTCCCACGCCGTTCCGCCTCTGTGACACCCCCCCAGGCTGCCGCCGCCCCGACACCCCCCCAGGCTGCCGCCGCCCCGACATCCCCCCAGGCTGCCGCCGCCCCGCACCGCCGGACGTATGTCATCGACACGTCCGTCCTGCTGTCGGATCCCTGGGCACTGACGAAGTTCGCGGAGCACGAGGTGGTCCTGCCGCTGGTGGTCATCGGTGAATTGGAAGCAAAGCGTCATCACCCCGAACTCGGGTACTTCGCCCGCCAGGCCCTGCGCATGCTGGACGACCTTCGCATCGAGCACGGGAGGCTGGACGCCCCCGTCCCGATCGGTGGGAAGACGGGTGAGATCGGTCCGGGGACATTGCATGTCGAGCTGAACCACACCGATCCCTCGCTGCTCCCGGCCGGTTTCCGCAATGACAGCAACGACTCCCGGATCCTGGCCTGTGCGCTGAATCTCGCGGCCGAGGGCAGGTCCGTGACCCTGGTGTCCAAGGACATGCCGCTGCGGGTCAAGGCCTCCGCCGTCGGGCTGGCTGCCGACGAGTACCGCGCCCAGGACGTGGTCTCCTCGGGGTGGACCGGGATGGCCGAGCTCGACGTCACCACCGAGCAGGTCGACACGCTGTTCCACACCGGCCTGATCGACGCCGACGTGGCCAGGGAGCTGCCCTGTCACACCGGCGTCAAGCTGATCACGCCGACCGGTTCCGCGCTCGGCCGGGTGACCCCGGGCAAGCAGATCCGGCTGGTCAGGGGCGAGAAGGAGGCGTTCGGCCTCCGGGGAAGGTCGGCCGAACAGCGTATCGCCCTCGACCTGCTGATGGACGACGAGGTGGGCATCGTCTCGCTCGGTGGCCGGGCCGGCACCGGCAAGTCGGCGCTGGCGCTCTGCGCCGGACTGGATCTGGTGATGGAGCGGCGCGCCCACCGCAAGGTGGTGGTGTTCCGTCCGCTGTACGCCGTCGGCGGCCAGGAGCTCGGCTACCTGCCGGGCAGCGAGAACGACAAGATGCAGCCGTGGGCGCAGGCCGTCTTCGACACGCTGTCGGCGATCGCCTCGCCAGCCGTCGTGGAGGAGGTCATCGCGCGGGGGATGCTCGAGGTGCTCCCGCTGACGCACATCCGCGGCCGCTCGCTGCACGATTCTTTCGTCATCGTCGACGAGGCACAGTCGTTGGAGCGCAACGTGTTGCTGACCGTGCTGTCCCGTCTCGGGACCAACTCGCGAGTAGTGCTGACCCACGACGTCGCGCAGCGGGACAACCTGCTGGTCGGGCGGCACGACGGGATCGCCGCCGTCATCGAGGCGCTCAAGGGCCACCCCCTTTTCGCCCATGTGACCCTCACCCGGTCGGAGCGTTCGCCGATCGCCGCCCTGGTGACCGAGCTGCTGGAGTTCCCTGAGCTGAGCTGAGCTGGATCGAGCTGAGCTCGGCGGATCGGTGGGCGGGCCGATGGCGTGTGAAATCACACGCCGTGCAAGCCTGCTCACCGAATCGCAGTACGTCGTGGGACAAAATGATCCGGTGACCATCGGAATGCACCTCGCCCCGTCGCTCCGCCGCCGTACCGCGGCCGCTCTCGCGGCGGTCACGGTGGTGGTGGCCGGCCTCGTGATCGCGCTCGACCAGACTGCCCTTGCCGGTCCTGGCGTCGTTCTGGCGGTTCCGGCGGCCGCCGCCGCTCCGGTGACCACGACCGTCGGGAAGATCTCCCTGTCGGTCGAGCCGGCCAGTGGGCTGACGGCCGCGGGCGGGACGATCAACGTCGTCGGCAACGGCTTCAAGATGGACGGCGGCGCCGGGCTCTGGGTGGTGATCTGCCACGCCGACGGGAAGGCGCCGGCCAACCTGGCGGACTGCGTCGGCGGGGCGATCCCCAACTCCAACACCAGCACCTCCTGGGGCCACATCACCACCGCGGGCACGACGCCGGCCGGCGGTGGCCCGGTGGGCGCGAAATGGTTCAGCGGTGGGGCGTTCTCGGTCAACCTGACGCTGCCCGCCTCCAACCCGGCTTCGGACGCCCTCGACTGCTCCAAGGTGCCCTGCGCGGTCTACACCAAGGCCGACAGCGGCTCGGACACCTCGCAATCCCTCTCGGTTCCGCTCGTCTACGCCGCTGCTGCGGGCTCGGGCTCTGGCTCGCCGACGTCGACGCCGGCGTCCACCGCCCCGGTGTCCTCCACCTCCAGTAGTTCGACGCCGACGCCAACGCCGACCTCGCAGAGCACGAGCATCATCGCCGCCGTCCCGACCACGGTGTCGCCGAAGACGATCAAGGCGTCGACAGTCGTGGCCGGTGGGAACCAGGAGGTGCTGTTCGCCGGCTTCACCAAGGGTGAGTTCGTCTCGGTCACCCTCTACTCCGCGCCGCGCTCGCTGCCGGCGGCCAAGGCGGACTCCGACGGGGTGGTCAGGATCGCCTTCATCGTGCCGGCCGATCTGCCGGTCGGCACCCACCTGCTCCGCATCGTCGGGGCGAAATCGAAGGTGACCGGGGTCGCCTCTTTCCAGGTCATCGCGCCGCCGGTGTCGAGTGCTCCGATCTCCAGCGCGCCGCCCTCCAGCACCCCGGTGGCGTCTTCGGCGGCCGTCTCCAGTGCGCCGGTCAGCTCGGCCGTCGTCCCGCCGGTCACCGTTGCCTCCCCCTCGCCGTCAGTGGTCTCGTCAGCGCCGGTAACCTCGGCGGCGGCGCCGGTGCCCGGGAGTGCGTCTTCGGGTTCACGCCTGGTGTGGCCGTGGTACGTCCTCGGTGTGATCGTGCTGCTCTGGATCGGCTTCGCCGTCTGGATGCTGCAGCGGCGTCGACACCGGCTGGACGCCGACATGCGCGAGAAGGAAAGAATTCTCGCCGAAGGTGCTGCGGCAGAACACCAACGGGCCACGGATGCCCTTGGAGCGGCGAACTCCGATGCCCCCACCGCCTACCTCGGGGACCGTCCAACGGAACAATTGGGCGGATACAGCGGGCAGACCGGTGGCTACACCGGATATCACCCCGGCGAGCACGGCCTGCTGTCCGGCCGTGACAACCCGGACAATCCAGGTCTGTTGTCGGGCAACACCTATCGGCCGGACGACACCGCCGACCAGCCGACCACGTATCTGCCGCCCTCGGGTACTCCGGGTCGGCCGGGATCCTTCGGCACAGGCGACGTTCCGGATGCGAGGAACGAGGCAGGCCCGCCGACGGGCGCGTGGCGGCCGGACTTCACCGAACAGCCGCCGACCGAGATCGCCGGTCCGCAGACCGGGGCTTGGCGGCCGGACTTCACTGACCAGCCTTCCGTCGATCCGGGCCGCGAAGCGGATGCCGATCCGGGCCGCGAAGCGGATGCCGATCCGGGCCGCGAAGCGGATGCCGATCCGGACGGCGACGAACCGTCGCCGGGCGGACGCCACAGCCGGTGACGCCCGCCCGGCCGGCTCGGTGGGTCGGTACTACGGGTGGGTCATGGAGAGCACGTCGAGTGCGGCGTCGAGCTGCGCAAGGGTGAGCGTGCCGTTGTCGACGTGGCCGCGCTCGGTGACCACCGACTTGATGGTCTTGCCCTGCTTCAGCGCCTGCTTGGCGACCGAGGCGGCCTCCTCGTAGCCGATGTACTTGTTCAGCGGCGTGACGATCGAGGGAGAGGACTCGGCGTAGACCCGGCAGCGCTCCTCGTCGGCGACGATCCCGGAGATGCAGCGATCGGCCAGCAGCCGGGTGACGCTGGAGAGCAGCCGGATCGACTCCAGGAGGTTCCGGGCGATCACCGGGAGCATCACATTCAGCTCGAACGAGCCGGTGGTGCCGGCGAACGCGACCGTCGCATCGTTGCCGATCACCTGGGCGGCGACCATGGCGGTCGCCTCGGGCAGCACCGGGTTGACCTTGCCGGGCATGATCGAGGAACCGGGCTGCAGATCGGGTAGGTGGATCTCGGCCAGGCCGGCCCGCGGACCCGAGCCCATCCAGCGGATGTCGTTGCAGATCTTGACCAGCGCGACGGCGATGCTCCGCAACTGGCCGGACGTCTCGACCAGCCGATCGCAGGATCCCTGCGCCTCGAAGTGGTTGGCGGCCTCCGTGAACGGAAGCCCGGTCTTCGTCGCGAGACTGGCGATGACGGCCGGGGAGAATCCGGGCGGAGTGTTGATGCCGGTGCCGACGGCCGTGCCGCCGAGGGGGAGTTCGGCGAGCCGCGGCAGGCTCGACGTCAGCCGCGCGATACCGCCGCGGATCTGCGCAGCGTAGCCACCGAACTCCTGCCCGAGGGTGACCGGGGTGGCATCCATGAGGTGGGTGCGGCCGGACTTGACCACGCCGGACCACTCCTGCGACTTGGCCTCCAACGAGGCGGCCAGGTGATCGAGGGCCGGGATCAGGTCGCGGACGACGCCTTCGGTGGCGGCGACGTGGATCGACGTCGGGAAGACGTCGTTGGAGGACTGCGACGCGTTGACGTGATCGTTCGGATGCACCCTGCGGCCCAACGACTCCGAAGCCAGCGTGGCCAGCACCTCGTTGGTGTTCATGTTGGAACTGGTGCCCGACCCGGTCTGGAAGACGTCGATCGGGAAGTCTGCGTCGAAGTCACCGGCGGCGACCAGGTCAGCTGCGCGTCCGATGGCCGCTGCGATCTCGGCGTCGATCACCCCCAGCTCGGCGTTGACCCCGGCGGCGGCCGATTTGATCAGGGCCAGGGCCCGGATCTGACCGCGCTCGAGGCCACGTCCGGAGATCGGGAAGTTCTCGACGGCCCGCTGGGTCTGGGCCTGGTAGCGGGCCGATACCGGTACCCGCACCTCGCCCATGGTGTCGTGTTCGATGCGGTACTCGCCGCTGTCTGAGGCTGTCGTCTCCGCTGATGGGAACGCGCCGTTGTGTTCTGCCATGCACCTCACGCTAGCCGGGCGCGATCAGGCGTAGCCAGCCGAGCGCCTCCGATCTGCGTCACAGCAGGTGCCGGGGCGGTCGGCTGCTTCATCTGGCCGTGGCCGCGGGAACCCGGCCAATCGCAGCGCGTGGGAGCATGAGGTGGTGGCTGATCGCAGGAACAAGACCGTCCGGGACATGACCATCTCGATGGGCGTCATCGTCGTGGGTGTGCTGATCCTGGGCATCCTGAACGGCGGCTTCTCGTTCTCACCGGGCAAGGCGTCGGGCGGTATCGCTGCCACCGCGGACGTCCAGGGCCGGTTCGGCACCGCCGGCCGAACTGCCGGGTTCGCGGTGATCGTGCCCAAGGGCGTGCCTGCCGCGTGGAAGGGCAGTTCCTTCTCCATCACCGATCCGCCCGGTACCAAGGAGGCGCCGCCGACGGTGCGCGCCGGCTGGCTGACCCCGGACGGTTCATACATCACGCTGATCGAGTCGTCGGGGCCGGTGGCCGCGGTGCTGGGCGCGGAGATCGGGCAGACCAGCGGGGCGGTCAGCGGCACCGTCACCGCCGGTGGTGCGAGTTGGACCGTCAGCCCGGGTGTACGGCAGGAAACGGCCTGGACCCGGACGGCCGGCGCAGTGACGCTGCTGATCACCGGCAATGCCACCGTGGCCGACTTCACGACGCTGGCCGGGACGATCGTGGCCTGACGGGCGGCCTCCGAACATGACGACTCCGGCGGCACCATGACGGGCTCTTCTTCCCCGGTGATGGAAGCTGTTCGTGCCGAACCGGTTTCGCAGTCAGTCGTCGCCGTCGGCGCGGGCCAGTGCGACCTCCACCCGTTCGCGGGCACCCTCGAGAAAGCGATTGCAGACGCCGGCCAGATGCTCGCCGCGCTCCCAGAGTGAAAGCGACTCGTCCAGGCTCAAGCCGCCGGATTCCAGCTTCGACACCACGGCGGCCAGTTCGTCGCGGGCCAACTCGTACGTCGCGACCGCCGCCTGGGTATCCGCGGCCGCTGACTGTGGAGCGTCGACGTCAGCGTTCTTCGGCTTCTTCGCCGGGGTCCTGGCGGCTTTCGGCGCAGTGGGTTCGGTTGGTTCGGTCGGGTCGCTCAACGGGATGTCCTGTTCTTCGCCGGGGTTCTCCGGTCGGTCATGAGAATTGTTCCGCACCCGCACTGGTCGCCGCCAACGCGCCGTCGGCGACCCGGATACGCAAAGCCGTGCCGGCTGGAGCCTGGCCGACCGACCGCAGGATGGTGATGCCGACCTGCACCACCGCGTAGCCACGGGCCAGGGTGGCCGCCGGCCCGAGCGCCAGCAGCTGAGCGCGCCGATGGGCCAGATCCCGATCCATGCCGTCGAGCCTGGCGGCGATCACCGATCGGGCCCGTTCCCGGGTCCGTCGTACCCCGTCGGCCCTGACGAGCAGGGGGCTCATCGGGTCCTGCAGGACCGCGGCGGAGGTCAGCCGCCCGAGCCGCGCTGACTCGGTATCGACCCATCCGGTGAGTGCTCGCCGGGCTCTGGCCCGCAGTTGCTCGACACCGCGGCTCTCGGCGGCCGCGTCCGGGACGACCCGCTTGCCGGCATCCGTCGGCGTCGAGCAGCGCACATCGGCGACATCGTCGACGATCGGGTGGTCGGGCTCGTGGCCGATCGCGGAGATCACCGGCGTCCGGCAGTCGGAGACGGCGCGGCAGAGGGTTTCGTCCGAGAACGGCAGCAGGTCCTCGACCGATCCGCCGCCACGGGCCAGCACGATGACGTCGACGTCGGACGCCCGGTCGAGTCTCTGCAGCGCGTCGATGATTCCGGTGACAGCGCCCACACCCTGGACGGCCGTGTTCTCGACCCGGAACCGGACGGCGGGCCACCGGGCGCGGGCGTTGGCCAGCACGTCGGACTCGGCGGCGCTGGCGCGGCCGGTGATCAGACCCACCGTGCGCGGGAGGAAGGGCAACGGCTTCTTCCGCGCCGCCGCGGTGAGGCCCTCGGCGGCCAGCAGGCGCCGGACCCGCTCGAGGCGGGCCAGCAGTTCACCCAGTCCGACGGGGTGCAATTGGTCCAGCCGGAACGAGAGCGAACCCCTCGCCGGATAGAACTCGAACTGTCCGTGGACCACCACCCGTGACCCCTCCGTCGGGGGAACCGGGAGCGAGGCCAGCAGCGCCCTCGAGCAGGTGACCTGCACGGACAGGTCGACCGATGGGTCGCGGAGCGTCAGGAAGGCAGTGGCGGACCTGATGTTGAGCTGGGCGATCTGGCCTTCGATCCATGCCGCCGGCGCTTTCGAGATGTACTCCGCCATGCGCTGGGACAGCGCCCGTACCGGCCAGGGATTCTGTCGGGTGGTGTCACCGGCCCGGAGCGGACGGCCCTGGGGGCCGCCGCCGGTCGGTTCGGTCACCGATGCTCGTGTTGGAGGGTGGTCATCCGGTTGGTCAGCAGCGTGAGGAAGGCCGCCCGTTGCGGTCCCGCTTCCTCCTGGGCGAGCAGGGCCCGCACGACGGGCAGGTCAACGGCCAGCAGGCGTTCCTTGAGCTCCGAGACGCTCAACTGGTGGTCCGGGCCGATCAATTGGCCGTCGGGCAGGCCTACTCCGGAACCTGGGTGGCTCCGGACGCCGGCGGGGCCGCCCGCGGTCGAGGGGCGGGCCGAGGTACGGCGGTTGGACATGGCTTCCGTGACGTTGTCCGCTGTGGTGGGGGTGGCCGTTCCCGTGGCTCTGGTGGCTGTGGCGGCCGGCGTGGTGGTGGCCGTGGTGGTGGCTGGCGTGGGAGTGCCGGCCGGCGTGGCAACCGCGAGAGTGCCGGTATGGCCGGAACCAGCAGCAGGGCGTCGGGGCTTGCGGACCGGGCCGACCTTCGGCGTCTTCGGGGGCGGGGGGGCCGTGGCCCGCGCCTCGGCTGCGTCGGCGGCATCGCCGGGCGTGACGACCCGGGCGGGCATCGCAGGACGAACCGGAATGCCCTTGCTCGCCGGCCGCCGGCCGCCGGCCGGTGCTGCGGCGGTCAGCCCGGTCGCTGTCCTGCCGGTCGCCATCGGGCCGGTCGCCGCCGGGCCGGTCGCCATCGGGCCGGTCGCGGTCGGGCCGGTTGCCGTCGTCGGGGCCGACGCCGGGCTCGCCGACGCTTCTGCTGGTCCCGGTGCTGGTGGTGTCAACCGGGCAGAGGCTGGGTGGTCATCGCTCTCGCCGCCGCCGTTGTCGACAGCTTCGTGGACCCCGTCCCCGTCTTCATCCTCGTCGAACGTTGCCCAGGGCGGGTTCTCCTGCGCTCCGCCGGTGATCCCGGACAGCAGATCGTCGCCGCGGGTGGCCAGCTCGGCGACCTCCTGACGCAGTCGCATCGAGGTCTTGAAGACCTGCCCGACCACAGTGACGCCAAGGGTCGGAAGTTCCTCGGGCAGCTTGGTGATGCGGTCGATGGCCGTGCCCAGGAGGCCGGCGGCGACGCGGATACCGATGGGCAGCGTGATGGCCATTGCTCCAGGGTGCCCCATGGTCGGCGCTGGCATGCGGTCCGGGGTCATTCGTGTCGACTGCGATCGGGAGAGCAGCGCGGCGCTGCCGCCTACGATGGAGACCATGACTGCCCCCGCCAAACGAGTTCTGCTGGCCCGCCCCCGCGGCTATTGCGCCGGGGTGGATCGTGCGGTGATCACGGTCGAGAAGGCGCTGGAGCAGTACGGCGCACCGGTCTACGTCCGCAAGCAGATCGTCCACAACAAGCATGTGGTGGCCACTCTGGAAGCCCGCGGAGCGATCTTCGTGGAGGAAACCGAGGAGGTTCCGGAGGGCGCCCTGGTGGTGTTCTCGGCCCACGGTGTTTCGCCAGCTGTGCACGAGGAGGCCGCCCGGCGTGATCTCCGGGTGATCGATGCCACCTGCCCTCTGGTCACCAAGGTGCACAAGGAGGCCAAGAAGTTCGCCTCGGAGGGCTACGACATCCTGCTGATCGGACACCGCGGCCACGAAGAGGTCGAGGGAACCCAGGGCGAGGCGCCCGACGTCATCCAACTCGTGCAGGACGCCTCCGACGTGGATCGGGTCGAGGTGAAGGATCCGGAGAAGGTCATCTGGCTGTCGCAGACCACCCTGTCGGTGGACGAGACCCTGGAAACCGTCGATCTGCTGCGCCGCCGGTTCCCGCTGATGAGTGCACCCCCGAGCGACGACATCTGCTACGCCACGCAGAACCGTCAGGAAGTGGTCAAGCAGATCGCGCCGGACTGCGACCTCGTCATCGTGGTCGGATCACAGAACTCGTCGAATTCGGTTCGGCTGGTCGAGGTGGCTTTGGACGCCGGGGCCCGGAGCTCCTACCTGGTGGACTACGCGCACGAAGTGGACGAGGCGTGGCTCGAGGGCGTCACCACGGTCGGTCTGACCTCCGGTGCTTCGGTTCCCGAGGACCTGGTCGAGGGAGTGCTCGAATGGCTCGCCGCACGCGGGTTCGGCGATGTCCAGGAGTTCACCGCGGCGACGGAGACGTTGACCTTCTCCCTACCCAAGGAACTGCGCCGGGACCTGCGTCCTGCCTGATTCGTCGGCCGGACCCGTCACACGTTGGCGCGTTGCGGGGCGGGAGCCTTCTTCGGCCGGCGTAGTGGCTGCGCGAAGATGCGGATGACGCACAGCAGAACGGCGACGGCCGTCCCGATCAGCATCGTCGGGAAGGCGTCGACGACCTTGATGAGCGTGATCGTCATGCGCTCGGTCGCCAGCAGACGCAACGAGATGTAGATGACCACCACCATGACCAGTGGAGCCTGGACCATCGCAGTGAAGATCGAGCCACGTCGGACCAGCACTGCGGCCAGAGCCACTCCCGCCACGAACCCGATGCGGAAGCCCCAGGTCAGTACACCGGAGACCAGGCCGTCGAAGGTGGCACCGAGCGCAGTCAGCAGGACGGCGACCAGAACGGCGGCCCAGGAGGGAATTCCGGTGATCGTCGGCACCGCGGACGCGTTGGCCAGGGTCGGCCTGGACGGCACCGGGCGGTTGTCAGGCGTGTTCACCCCCTCACGGTAGCGGGAGATGCCCGATTTTCGGTGATCGTCGCAGCGCACGGCACCGAACCCACGGGAGGAAGCAGTCCGAAATTCTCACCCCACGGCGTTTCCCGGGGCCTGTCCGAACACCCGGTGCTGACCGGAGGCGAGGTCGTCAAGGGTCAGGTGGTGGGTCGCCATCTCGACCACCGGTGGATCTGGTGTGCCGTCTGCGGCAAGCCACTCGGGTGCCTGAGGTCTTCGCGGGGTGGTCAGCACCGGTTCCGGGCTGGGCAGATCCAGCGTGCTGACGCCGAGATCGGTGAAGCGGCGGGCTGTGACCATGACCCGGCTCTCGATCGAGCCGACGGCGCTGTTGTAGGAATCGACGGCGCGTTCCAGCCCGTTGCCCAGCCGCGAGAAGTGCGAGCCGAGAGTGGCCAGACGACCGTGCAATTCGAGTCCGAGCGCATGGATCGCCTCGGCCGACTCCGACAGTCGCTCCTGCCGCCAGGTGAAGGCGACGGTCCGGAGCAGGGCGATCAGCGTGGTCGGGGTGGTGATCACCACCTTGCGGCTGAAGGCGTACTCGGTGAGGCCCGGGTCGACCGTCATCGCCGCATCCAGCAGTGGCTCACCCGGCACGAACATCACCACGAACTCCGGTGATGGCTGGAAGTGCTTCCAATAGGACTTGGCGGCGAGAGCGTCGACGTGGGCACGCACGGCCCTCGCGTGCAGACCCATCAGTTGGCGCTGACGCATCTCGTCGTTGCTCTCGCGGGCTTGCAGCCAGGAGTCGAACGGGACCTTGGCGTCCACCGGGATGTGCCGCCCGCCGGCCAATCGGACGATCATGTCCGGCCGGACCCCGGCGGCGTCCGCGACAGCGGCGGACACCTGGGTGTCGAAGTCGCAGTGCTCGAGCATCCCGGCCAGTTCCACGATGCGCTGGAGCTGGACCTCGCCCCACCGGCCGCGGACGGCGGGCGCTCGCAGCGCACCGACCAGCGACCTGGTCTGGGCGCCCAGCTCGGCTGACGTGCGATGCAGGGCCGTCACCTGTTCGTAGAGGCCGGCGTAGGCGCCGGCCCGATCGCGCTCCACCTCGCGCAACCGTTGCTCGACCCGAACCAGGGCGTCCGACGCCGGAGCCAGCAGTGCCGCCACCTCGAGCGTCGGGTTCGTTCTGCCGGCGGAGTTCTCGCGCCACCACCCCGCGGCCAGGGCGATGCCGATCCCGACGCCGACCGCGATGAGAAGGGCGCCGATCAGCAGCCCGGTTGCGTTCATGCCGATAGCTTCCCCCGGGGCACCGACAGTCTTCCCCGGGAGCTGTCGGGGTGGCGCGTCAGGTCTCACGCTCTGGTCCTGCGTCCCACAGGCTGAGACGCGAAGGCGAGGCGCCTGGGTATCGGCGCGGTATGCTCGGCACCGTGTCCGTCCAGGGAGTTCCGTTGGTGTGCCGTCGCGAGATCGATCTCTCGCGCGTCTCCAGCGCTGCCTGTTGCGCTCAACGCTGACCCCGCCGCTCTTTCCAGCCGTCGGGTATGCGTTGACGGCCCGGATCGCCATGCTCCGGATTGATTGCCGCTGACACGTGCCCGGCTCACCTCCGCAAGGATTCGCCGTGCCTTCAGCCACACCCCAGATTGATCGGTCCGTGACCGACTCCCGCGTGACCGCGGCCGAGATGACGTCGGTCCGCCCCGCTCCCGATGCCGCCGGCGCCCCGCGCCCGGCGCGGAAGCGACCGGACGCCGGACGCGGGCAGGGCCAGTGGGCGATGGGTCACCGCGAGCCACTCAATCCCAACGAGCGGATGAAGAAGGACGACGACGGCCTGCACTGCCGGGCGCGGATCGAGAATATCTATCGCCACACGGGTTTCGACGGTATCGACCCTGGTGATCTGCGGGGCCGTTTCCGTTGGTGGGGCCTCTACACCCAGCGGGCCCCTGGCATCGACGGTGGCCGCACGGCGGTGCTGGAGCCGCACGAGCTCGAGGATCCGTTCTTCATGCTGCGGGTCCGCGTCGACGGTGGGCTGTTGACCACGGCCGCGCTGCGGACGATCGGGGAGGTGTCGACGCGCTACGCCCGCGACACCGCGGATCTGACCGATCGGCAGAACATCCAGTTGCACTGGGTCCGGATCGAGGACGTCCCGGACATCTGGGAGGCCCTGGAAGGCGTCGGGCTCAGTACCGCCGAGGCGTGCGGCGACGTCCCCCGGGTGGTCCTCGGGTCGCCGTTGGCGGGGATCGCGGCGGACGAGATCATCGACGGCACGCCCGCGATGCAGGCGATCCTGGACCAGTTCATCGGTTCGGACGAATTCTCCAACCTCCCGCGCAAGTTCAAGACGGCGATCTCCGGTTCGCCGCGTCAGGACGTCGCGCACGA
This sequence comes from Nakamurella sp. UYEF19, assembly GCF_040546275.1. NCBI lineage: Bacteria > Bacillati > Actinomycetota > Actinomycetes > Nakamurellales > Nakamurellaceae > Nakamurella > Nakamurella sp. UYEF19. The sequence continues at coordinate 55,227 of NZ_JBEPNO010000014.1, forward strand.
GATCAACGACATCTCCTTCGTCGGCGTCGTACACCCGGAGTTGGGTGCGGGATTCGACGTCTGGGTCGGCGGCGGACTGTCGACGAACCCGATGCTGGCGCAACGACTCGGGGTCTTCGCGACCATCGAGGAGATCCCGGAGATCTGGAAGGGCGTCATCTCGATCTTCCGCGACTACGGATACCGGCGGCTGCGGAACCGCGCCCGGCTGAAGTTCCTGGTCGGCGACTGGGGCATCGCGAAGTTCCGCGAGGTGTTGGAGACCGAATACCTCCACCGGACGCTGACCGACGGCCCGGCACCGGCGGTCTGGGAGGGCCCGCGTGACCACGTCGGGGTGCATCCGCAGAATGACGGCAAGTTCTACGTCGGGATTGCTCCGACCGTTGGCCGGGTCAACGGGAAGCTGCTGACCGACATCGCGAACCTGGTCGAAGCGCACGGTTCGAGCCGGGTGCGGGCCACCACCGAGCAGTCCCTGGTGATCCTGGACATCGAGGCCGATCAGCTGGCGTCGTTGCAGGCCGGCCTTCTGGAGTTGGGTTTGCCGACCACGCCGTCGACGTTCCGGCGGAACATGATGGCCTGCACCGGTTTGGAGTTCTGCAAGTTGGCGATCGTCGAGACCAAGGCGCGCGGTATCGCGCTGGTCGACGAACTGGAGAAGCGGCTCGGCGATCTGGACGTGCCGTTGACCATCAACATCAACGGTTGCCCGAACGCCTGCGCACGGACGCAGATCGCCGACATCGGGCTCAAGGGCATGATCGTCACCGATGCCGACGGCGAACAGGTCGAAGGCTTCCAGGTGCACCTGGGCGGCGGTCTGGGGCTCGACGCCGGGTTCGGGCGCAAGGTCCGCGGCCACAAGATCACCGGTGACGAGCTTCCTGACTACGTCGAGCGGATCGTCAACTCCTACACCGCATCCCGCGAGCCGGGTGAGCGCTTCGCCAGCTGGGTCGCGCGCGCCGACGAAGGTGCGTTGAGATAACGGATGTCTGAAAATCGCGCACCCGCGCAGTATTGCCCCTACTGCGGCGAGACGAACCTGTGGCCGCACGAGGAGTCCCACGGTGCGTGGAGCTGCCGCGACTGCCGTCGCGTGTTCGCAGTGAGATTCATCGGACTTGCCGGCGCCGGGAATTCTTCCTCGGTTGCCGGCGCTGCGCAGGATGCAGCCGCCGGCGCTGCGGTCAGTGGAACACCGGGCACAGCCCACGAAGGGGTTACCCGATGATCACCACAGTTCGCTCCGCCGTTGATCTCTCGGCTGCCGCTGCCAGGGGTGCGGCCGAGTTGGAGGGCGCGACGGCCGAGCAGATCCTCACCTGGGCGGTGGAGGAGTTCGGTGACGGCCTTGCAGTGACCGCGTCGATGCAGGACACCGTGCTCGCGCATCTGGCGGCGCGGGTGAAGCCGGGGATCGAGGTGTTGTTCCTGGAGACCGGCTACCACTTCGTGGAGACGATCGGGACGGCCGACGCGGTGGAAGCCGTCTACGACGTCAAGCTCCGCCGGCTGCTGCCGTTGCAGACCGTCGCGGAGCAGGATGCCCAGTACGGGCCGGAGCTGTTCTCCCGCAACCCCGATCTGTGCTGCGCGTTGCGCAAGGTGGCGCCGTTGAACGCGGCGATGGACCAGTACGACGCGTGGGCAACAGGTCTGCGCCGTGCGGAATCAGCCTCCCGCGCGAACACCCCGGTCGTGTCCTTCGACGAGAGGCGTGGCCGGGTGAAGATCGCCCCGCTCGCGACCTGGTCGGACGAGGACGTCGACCGCTACGTCCTGGAATACCACGTGTTGGTGAATCCGTTGCTGTCAGCGGAGTATCCGTCGATCGGCTGCGAACCGTGCACCCGCCGGGTGGCGCCCGGCGAGGACGCGAGAGCCGGCCGCTGGGCCGGCCTGAGCAAGACCGAATGTGGGTTGCACACGTGACGAGCACACAGACCGCGGACACCGCCGCGAATCCTTCAGCGCCGGGTCGGGCGGTCGGCGTGACCCTGTGGCTGACCGGCCTGCCCAGCGCGGGCAAGACGACGTTGGCCTTCGCCCTGGCCGATCGGCTGCGGGCCGCCGGTGTCGACGTCGAGGTGTTGGACGGTGACGAGGTGCGGACGCACCTGTCGGCCGGGCTGGGATTCTCCCGCGCCGACCGGGACACCCACGTGGACCGGATCGGTTTTGTGGCCGAGCTTCTCGCGTCGCACGGAGTGGTGGTCCTGGTGCCGGTGATCGCGCCCTATGCCGCCGCGCGTGACAAGGTCCGTTCCCACCACGAGGCGAACGGCACGGCAATCCTGCAGGTGCACGTGTCGACCGCGGTGGAGGTCTGCGCGCAGCGGGACGTCAAGGGTCTGTACGCCAAGGCTTTTCGGGGTGAGATCACCTCGATGACCGGGGTGGACGATCCCTACGAGATCCCGGACCACCCGGATCTGCGGATCGACACCGCCGTCCTCGACCAGGCCGGCGCCGTCGGGAAGTTGCTGGATCTGCTGTCCACCAAGGGAGTATCCCGATGAACGCAGTGTCAACGAGCGCGGAGACGGACGTGGTGCCGCAGGCGTTGTCGGCCGCCGGCCATGCGCGTGGTCATCTGAAGGCGTTGGAGTCCGAAGCCATCCACATCCTGCGGGAGGTGGCGGGCGAGTTCGAGCGTCCGGTGATCCTGTTCTCCGGCGGCAAGGACTCCATCCTGGTGCTCCACCTGGCGCGCAAGGCCTTCCATCCTGCGCCGATCCCGTTCTCGCTGCTACACGTGGACACCGGCCACAACTTCCCGGAGGTCATTGCCTACCGCGATGCCGTCGTCGCGGCGGGCGATCTGCGGCTGAAGGTCGCGCATGTGCAGGACTGGATCGACGACGGCCGACTGTCCGAACGTCCGGACGGGACGCGGAACCCGTTGCAGACGGTCCCGTTGGTGGACACCATCGCGGCGGAACGCTTTGATGCGGTGATCGGCGGGGCCCGCCGGGATGAGGAACGCTCGCGGGCCAAGGAGCGGATCTTCTCCCTGCGTGATGGTTTCGGCGGCTGGGATCCTCGTCGTCAGCGTCCGGAATTGTGGGATCTCTACAACGGGCGACACGCACCGGGTGAGCACGTCCGGGTGTTCCCGATCTCCAACTGGACAGAGTTGGACGTCTGGAACTACATCGAGGCCGAGCAGATCGTGTTGCCGGACATCTACTACGCCCACGATCGTGAGGTGTTCAACCGCAGCGGCATGTGGCTGTCCCCTGGTGAATGGGGTGGCCCGGTCGGCTCAGAGGTACTGCAGCGCAGGCAGGTTCGGTACCGGACGGTCGGCGACATGTCGTGCACCGGAGCGGTCGATTCCGACGCAAGTGATGTGGCCGCGGTGATCACCGAGATCATCGCCACCCGGATCACCGAACGCGGCGCCACCCGCGCCGACGACAAGCTCTCCGAAGCCGCCATGGAAGACCGCAAGAAGGAAGGGTACTTCTGATGGGCGAGGTCTCCCTGAATCACACCGGCTCGACCGCCGCAGTTCTGGGCCAACCAGGGCTGCCGGCGACGGATCCGAGCCGTCCGGCGTCCTCGGTGCGCGGGCTGTTGCGGTTCGCCACGGCCGGGTCGGTCGACGACGGCAAGTCCACCCTGGTCGGCCGGCTCCTGCATGACTCCAAGTCGGTCCTGTCGGATCAGCTGGACGCGGTGGAGCGGACCTCGGCCGCGCGTGGTCTGGACAGCCCCGACCTCTCGTTGCTCGTCGACGGACTCCGCGCCGAGCGGGAACAGGGCATCACCATCGATGTCGCCTACCGCTACTTCGCCACCGGCGTCAGGAGTTTCATCCTCGCCGACACGCCGGGACACGTGCAATACACCCGCAACACCGTGACCGGCGCGTCGACCGCTGATCTGGTGATCATCCTGGTCGATGCCCGGACCGGCGTCATCGCGCAGACGCGCCGTCACGCCGCGGTAGCGGCATTGCTGGGGGTTCCGCACCTGCTGCTGGCGGTGAACAAGATCGACCTGGTCGACTTCGACCGGAACGTCTTCGATTCGATCGCGGCCGAGTTCGACCGCTATGCGGTGGATCTGGGAATCGGGGAGGTCACCGCGATCCCGATCTCGGCGTTGCACGGCGACAACGTGGTGACCCGCTCCGAGCGGATCGGCTGGTACGACGGCCCGAGCATCCTCGAACATCTGGAGCAGGTCGACCTCACCGACACCGCCAGCGCCGGCCAGTTGCGGTTCCCGGTGCAATACGTGATCCGGCCCCGTTCCGCGCAATATTCGGACTACCGCGGGTACGCCGGTCGGATCACCGCCGGGTCGGTGCGTCCGGGCGATGAAGTCGTGGTGTTGCCGTCGGGTCGCCGTAGCAGCGTTGCCCTGATCGACACCGCGGACGGCGCCAAGGATGTCGCGGTGGCCGGTGATTCGGTGACACTCCTGTTGGCCGACGACGTCGACCTGTCCCGCGGGGACCTGATCGCCGGCATCGGTGTCGGCACGGATGTCGAGTCGAGCGGGGCGCCGGAGCCGGTGACGGAGTTCTCCGCGACGGTGACCCAGTTGGCGGACAAGGGGTTGCGGCCCGGCATGCGGGCGTTGTTGCGATACGGCACCGCCACCCACCGGGTGATCGTCTCGCGGCTCGAGCACCTGCTGGACATCGATACCCTGACCGAACATCCCGCCCCGGACGCACTGTCGCTCAACGACATCGCGCAGGTCACCCTGCGCACCGTCGAAGGAGTTCCGGTGGAACCGTTCCGCCCCGGCGGCGCCGTCGGTTCCCTGCTGGTCATCGACCCCGCCGACGGCACCACCCTGGCCGCCGGGATGGTCGGAGACCGCCGGGCCGCGCTGCGTGCGAGTTTCGCCGAGGCCGGCGACCTGCCGTCCTCCGACGTCGATCCGGCGACCGGGCGATGTCGACCCGAGACCGATCTTCTCCCCCCGGGCAACGCCTCCGCAGCGCGCGAGGCAGCCGTGCCCTCCGACAACTTCCCGACTCCCGGCCCGTAGCGGTCCGGTTCCGAAAGGCTCTCCTATGCCAGGCTCCCTGGTTCTCCGTCGTTCCAGACTCCTTGCTCGTTCCAGACTCTTGGCCGCCGCGGTGCTCGCCGGCGTCGTCGCCGTGACCACTGCGTGCGGTTCCAGTTCCACCGCCGCATCCACCACCGGATCAACCACCACAGGCGCCGCTTCGTCGGCCGGCGGAGGTGCAGTATCCGCTGCGGCCGTCACGTCGGGCGCAGCCGGCACAGCCGCCGGAACCCTTCGGCTGGGCTACTTCGCGAATGTCACCCACGCGGCTGCCGTGCTGGGGGTGGCGGACGGCACATTCACAAAGGCTTTGGGCAGCACCACACTCGATACCCAGGTCTTCAAAGCCGGTCCAGCGGCGATCGAGGCGTTGAACGCCGGCGCCATCGATGCAGCCTTCCTCGGGCCGAGCCCGGCGATCAACTCCTACGTGAAGTCGAAGGGCGATTCGCTGCGCATCGTCGCCGGAGCCACCGACAACGGTGCGTCCCTGGTGGTGAAGGCCGGGATCAACTCCGTGGCCGACCTCAAGGGCAAGACCATCGCGACGCCCCAACTGGGTGGGACCCAGGATGTCGCGCTACGGGAGTACCTGTTCAAGGCCGGCTTGAAGGTGCAGACCAACGGCGGCAGCGACGTCGACGTGGTGAACCAGGACAACTCGCAGACGCTGGACCTGTTCAAGTCAGGCCAGGTGGACGGCGGCTGGTTGCCCGAGCCGTGGGCCTCACGGCTGGTCGAGGCCGGCGGCAAGACCCTGGTCGACGAGAGCACGTTGTGGCCGAACAAGGAATTCCCCACCACCATCCTCATCGTCGGCAAGAAGTTCCTGGACGAGCACCCGGACACGGTGCAGGCGTTGATCTCCGGCGAACTGGCTGCGGCCGCGGAGATCACCGCGGACCCGACCAAGTCGTCGGCGGCGATCAACGATGCCATCGGCACGCTGACCGGCAAGAAGCTGTCGGACTCGGTGATGAGCAGTTCGTTCAAGAACATCAAGGTCACCTACGACCCGCTGGCCTCCACCTACACCTCCTCCGGCCAGCATGCGGTGGACGGTGGCCTGCTCAAGACGGTCCCGGACATCAACGGCATCTTCGATCTGCGCATTTTGAACAAGTTGCTCAAGGCGTCCGGCCAGAGCCCGGTCAGCGCCGACGGTCTCGGTCAGGAGTGAATTGATGACGACCCTCGCTGAAGCGTCCGTCGATCTGGACGAACTGGATTTCAACCAGGACGATCCCCGCGTGGTGCCGCCCGCGCCGGCACCCGCGCCGGAGGTCACCCCCGGCGTCCTGATCGACGGCGTGTCCAAGGTGTTCCGCGGTCCGGGCGGCAACGTCGCGGCGTTGGACAACATCAACCTGTCCGTCGCGCCCGGCGAGTTCGTCTGCCTGCTGGGCGCCTCCGGGTGCGGCAAGTCCACCCTGCTCAACCTGATTGCCGGGCTGGACCAGCCGACTGCCGGCACCGTGGGCACGGCGGGGCGGCCGGCGCTGATGTTCCAGGAGGCCGCGTTGTTCCCGTGGCTGACCGCTGGGGCGAACATCTCCCTCGCGCTGAAGCTGGCCGGAGTGCCGCGGGCTGCCCGTGCCGTTCGGGTGGAGGAACTGCTGGAACTGGTCCGGCTCGGCGGCACCGCGAAGCGCCGGATCCACGAGCTGTCCGGCGGGCAGCGGCAACGGGTGGCACTGGCTCGGGCGCTGGCGCAGAACGGGCAGGTGCTGCTGATGGACGAACCTTTCGCCGCGTTGGATGCGATCACCCGGGATGTGCTGCACGACGAGCTGACCCGGGTGTGGAAGCGCACCGGGAACAGCGTGGTGTTCGTGACCCACAACGTCCGCGAGGCCGTCCGGTTGGGTCAGCGCGTGGTGTTGCTGTCGTCCCGTCCCGGTCGGGTGGTGGGCGAGTGGAAGGTCGACATCAAGGGCCCGCGCACCATCGAACACCCGGAGGTGTCGGCGTTGGCGGCGGAGATCACCCTGCGACTGCGGGAGGAGATCGCCAGCCATGCCCACGCTTGATCTGAACAAGACCTCCGGATCGGGGGTGACTCTCGAGCAGGGCCTGAACGCCGTCGGCGCCGAGGAGCAGTTGGAACGCGAGGACACCGCGGCGGTCGGTGCCGGCCTGGACGCCCTGGAGACGCACGTCGTCACTCGGCGTCCCGCCTGGAAGCGTTTTCTATCGGGTTTCTACCCGCCGCTGATCGCACTGCTTGCGTTCCTCGGGCTGTGGGAGTTGGCCTACGTGCGGAAGTGGGAGCCGGAATTTGCCCTGCCGTCTCCGGCCAGCGTCTGGACCACGTTCGCATCGATGGTCTCCGATGGATCAGCGGGCAGCGTGATCTGGACCAGCGTCAGCCGCGGTCTGATCGGGTTCGCCGCGTCCATCGTGCTCGGCACGGCGATCGGTCTGACGCTTTTCCGGTTCAGGTGGTTGCGGTCGTCGGTCGGCCCTCTGCTCAGTGGCCTGCAGTCTTTGCCTTCCGTCGCATGGGTGCCGATGGCGGTGCTCTGGTTCGGCCTGGGCAGCGGGTCGATCTACGCCGTCGTGCTGCTCGGCGCGGTGCCGTCCATCGCCAATGGCCTGCTCTCCGGGATGGACCAGGTACCGCCGCTGCTGTCCAGGGTGGGCAAGGTGCTCGGTCTCGGGCAGCTCGGTCTGATGAAGGACGTGCTGATCCCGGCCTCACTGCCGGGTTATCTGGCCGGGCTCCGGCAGGGGTGGGCCTTCTCCTGGCGCTCCTTGATGGCCGCCGAACTGATCGTCACCTCCTCCAAGCTCGGGTTGGGCCTCGGGGGTCTGATGAACCAGGGCCGTGACCTGTCCGATCCGCCGACGATGTACACCGCGCTGATTCTCATCTTCCTGGTCGGAATCGGCATCGAGCTGATCTTCTTCCGTCCCGTGGAGCGGGTGATCCTCTCTGCCCGAGGTTTGACACCCGCAGCCCGGTGACCGGGGTGGCTACCTTCGTCGGCCCGCCATTGGTCGGCCTGGCCCACGGCAGTCGTGACCCGCGGGCAGCGGTGGCCATCGACGAACTGATGGCGGCCGTGGCTGCCCTTCGACCCGGTCTGGTGGTCACTTCGGCTTTTCTCGATCTCGCGGAGCCGGACCTGACCACGGCCGTCATCCGGCTGGACACGCCCGGTGCGATCGTCCTCCCGCTGCTGTTCGCGCAGGCTTTTCACGCCAGAGTTGATGTGCCGGAGGCGGTTCGCGCTGCCGCGGCCGCCGCCGGCACCGAACTGACCACCGGCGAGATCCTCGGATTGGGGCCCGAGGTGCTGGCCGCGCTCCAGGACCAGGCGCGCCGGATCGGCGTGCGGCAGGACCAGGAGATCCTGCTGCTGGCGGTCGGGACCTCGGATCCCGTCGCCAACGAGGCCGTCGCCGACCTGGCTCTGCTGTGGTCGTCGGTCCGTCGGGCACCAGTCCGCGCGGTGTTCGCCACAGCAGCTCCACGAGCCAGCGAGGCGCTGGACGAGGAATGGGCGACACCACCGGCGGTGGTCTCGCTGTTCCTCGCGCCGGGCCTGCTGCTCGACCAGGTCGGCCGCCGGGCATCCGAGCTCGGCGTAGCGGTGACCGAACCGCTCGGCGTGGCCATGGCCCAGCTGGTGCTCGACCGGTACGACGATGCCCGCCGCTGACCCGGCCGAACCTGAACCCGGCCGAACCTGAACCCGGCCGAGCTCGAACCCGGGCCGAGATCCGACCGGACGAGGTCGGTTCAGGCGACCTTCTCGTGGTCCAGCAGCCACTGCTTGGCCGGCAGGCCCCAGCGGAATCCGCGCAGCTTGCCGTCCGATCCCAGCACCCGATGGCACGGGACGAACAGTGCGGCCGCGTTGCGCGCGCAGGCGGAAGCGGCGCCGCGGATCGCCGTCGGCCGTCCGCTGAGCTCCGCGAACTCGGAGTAGGTGACCGGCTGTCCGGGCTTCACCTGGCGGAGCACGTCCCACGCGTGGGACAGGAAAGGTCCCGACTTCTGCTGCACCGCAACATCATCAATCGCCAACAGATCGCCTTCGTGGTAGGCGATGATGGCCTCGGTCACGCCCTCGATGGACGGGACGACCGACGTCGACGTGGGTCGCAGGGCGGTAGAGATGACCGGGAGCAGATCACCGATGTCTCCCGTCCAGCCGGAGGCCAGGACGGCACGGCGGTCATCGCCGTCGGTCGTGATCACGGTGAAGGGGCCGATCGGGGTGTTCACGGTGGAAGTGAGTGCAGTGCTCATGACGTGCCTTTCGTAGCGTAGACAGGTGTTCTCGAAGAGGAATTGCCGGCCAGACGCCAGAGGTGCAGGCCGGCGTAGGACCGGAAGGGACTCCACGCCCGGGCGTGGTCGAGTAGTGCGGCCGGATCGGTGGGCAGCCCCACGGCGGCAGCGCCCTGCCGCAGCACGAGATCCCCGGTCATCAGCACATCGGGATCGCCGAGGACCCGCAGACTGACGTACTGGGCCGTCCACGGTCCGATGCCGGGGAAGCCGACGAGTTCGGCCGCGAGCTCGCTCCCGCGCCGGCCGGCGTCGATCCGTAGGTCACCCGCCGCGATCGCGGTATTCGCGCTGACGATGGACTCGGCCCGTCGACGCGGACCGGGAATGCGCTCGGGGTCCATCTCGGCGAGGTCGGCGGGTGCCGGGAACAGATGCGTCAGGCGAGGGTTGGTGTCGGTACCGCAGGACGCGAGATCCATCCGGCGGCCGACGGCGGCCGTCAACTTTCCGAGGGTCGTCCGGGCCGCAGCCACCGACACCTGCTGGCCGAACATGGCCCGTAGCAGGATCTCCGGGCCGTCGACCGCCCCGGGCACCCGAAGACCGGGGCACGCGCGCACCGAGTCGGCCAGGTGCGGGTCGGTGGCCAGTTGCTCGTCCACCCGCTTCGGATCCGCGTCGGCGTCGAGCAGACGCCGGCACCGATCGACCGCCGGGACCAGATCCGACAGTTCCCGCAGCCGGAGGGTGGCGATGACCACCGCCGGGGCGCCGGGAGCCGGAAATTCCAGGGCCACGGTGCCCACCCCGGCCGGCAGGCGGAGGGTCCGGCCGTAGGTCCGTCCGTCGACGTACTCCACGCCGCTGACCGCACGGGCAGCCAGGAAATCCAGCAGGGCATCGCCCGCGAACGGCTCGCGAACGGCCAGTCGGAGGGTCAGAGTGCCAGAGCCGGCACTGCGCCCGACGTGGTGCGAGCGCAGCGTGCTCGGGTCGGCTGCATAGATCTGATGGATTGTCTCGTTGAACTGTCTGATGCTGGAAAAGCCGGCTGCGAATGCGATGTCGCCGATCGGGAGGTCGGAGGTCGTCAGCAGCACCCGCGCCGTGTGGGCTCGTCGGGCGCGGGCCAGGGCCAACGGCCCGGCCCCGACCTCCGCGGTCAGCATCCGGCCGAGGTGCCGTGGGGTGTACCCGAGCCGGGACGCCAGCCCGGGGACACCCTCCCGGTCCACCAGGCCGTCCCCGATCAGGCGCATGGCCGCGCCGACGGTATCGGCCCGCAGATTCCACTCGGGGGAGCCCGGCGCGGCATCGGGCAGGCAGCGTCGGCAGGCCCGGAAGCCGGCGGCCTGGGCCGCGGCCGAGGTGGGATAGAAATCGACGTTGCGCTGCAGCGGGGTACGCGCCGGGCAGGCCGGTCGGCAGTAGATGCCCGTGGTCTTCACGGCGGTGAAGAACTGCCCGTCGAACCGGGCGTCCCGCGTCTGCACCGCTCGGTAGGCGGCGTCCAGGTCGTTGATCACATCCGTCACTGTGCCAGTCCCATGAGATCGCCGCTGGCGGTTTTCGGACACGGCAGTCGGCGACGACGACCGGACGGTGGTCTGTCGGGAGCAGGGCGCTGGAGGTCGTCGCGGGCATGGCTCAGAAGGTAGGGACGCACACCGACAGCGGGTCCGACCAGCGGGCGCTGCAGGGCGAAAGTGCTGCCATTCGAGTGGTTTTCATTGGCTGTTCGCGCTGATCAACTTCGCAGAAATAGGTGAACTCGTCGCTTTCTGTCCCACCAGTCCCAAAAACGGCAAGTTCATGTATTTCGTGGAAGTTGATCAGCGCGGAGGCAGAGTCGGGTCCGCGGGGCGAAATTCCGACCCGACACCGGGGGAGCGCTTCACAGACTGGCCCACTCGACCTGCCAGAGCTCGACCTGCCAGAGTGGGGCGCATGTCCGACAAACCCCTCGCAACGGTCGAGCCGACGAGCGCTGATCCGCCCACTTCGTCGCCAGAGGCCACTTCGTCGCCGGAGCCCACCTCGCCCGCCACCCTCTGGGAGCAGCAGGTGGTGGGGGAGCGGTGGGAGTTCTATGCGGCGCGGTTCGACGACATGTTCGCTGATGGAACCGATGTCGAGGGTGAGGCGCGGTTCGTCGACGCCTTGCTGCCGCGTCGGGCTGCCGTGCTCGACGCCGGCTGCGGGACCGGCCGCATCGCGAACGCGCTGCACCGGATGGGGCACCGATCGGTCGGGGTCGACAAGGACGCCGGACTGATCGACATCGCCCGGCAGCGCTACCCGGGTGTCCCTTACCTGGCCTGCGACCTCTCCCTACTCAGCCCGGAGCTACTCGAAACGGTTGGTGCGCCAACACAATTCGACGTCATCGTGCTGCCGGGCAACGTGATGGTCTACCTGGCGCCCGGGTCCGAGCGGCAGGTCCTGGCGAACCTGGCCGGTTTGCTGGCGCCCGCGGGCCGCATCGTGGCCGGATTCGCGATCGACCGTGACTACTCGACGGCGGACTTCCGCACCGATGCGGAAGCCCTTGGTCTGACCGTGGAACATCACTTCGCGACCTGGCAGTTGGGTCCGGTGACCCCGGACGCCGACTGGGCCGTCATCGTCTTGCGCGGGCCCGGCGCAGAGGATGTCGAGGAGGACGGCAGCACGAAATGGGCGCCGGCCAACAGCTGGCCCGCACCGGTCGACGGATCGGCCGAGGTCGAGTGACCGGGAGGTTGCTCCCGCGCAACTAGACTGATCCCTCGTGAGTCTCACCCTCGGCATCGTCGGCCTGCCCAACGTCGGCAAGTCCACCCTTTTCAACGCGCTGACCCGGTCCGATGTCCTGGCGGCGAACTACCCGTTCGCGACCATCGAGCCCAACATCGGCATCGTCCCACTGCCTGATCCCCGGCTCGACGCGCTGGCAAAGGTGTTCTCGTCGGTGCGGATCGTCCCGGCCGTCGTGTCCTTCGTCGACATTGCCGGAATCGTCAAGGGGGCAAGCGAAGGTGCTGGGCTGGGCAACAAGTTCCTGGCCACCATCCGCGAAGCCGACGCGATCTGCCAGGTCGTCCGGGTCTTCGATGACGGCGACGTCATCCACGTCGACGGCAAGGTCGATCCGCTGGCCGACGTCGAGACGGTGAACACCGAGCTCATCCTCGCCGACATGCAGACGATCGAGAAGGCGCTGCCGCGGCTGGAGAAGGAGGCCCGGACCCAGAAGGAGCGCAAGCCCATGCTGGAGGCCGCGCAGCAGGCGGCCACCATCCTCGATTCCGGCAAGACCCTGTTCTCCGCACGGGCCAAGCTGGACCTCGTCCTGCTCCGCGAGCTGACGCTGTTGACGGCCAAGCCTTTCCTCTACGTGTTCAACTCCGACGAGGGTGTGCTGACGGATCCTGCCAAGCGGGCCGAGCTGTCCGCAGCGGTGGCCCCCGCCGATGCGGTCTTCCTCGATGCCAAGGTCGAGTCGGAGCTGCTGGAGCTCGACGAGGAGTCGGCGCTGGAACTGCTCGAATCCGTCGGTCAGGACGAGCCTGGCCTGCATGCGTTGGCCCGCGCCGGTTTCCACACGCTCGGCCTGCAGACCTACCTGACGGCCGGGCCCAAGGAGTCGCGGGCCTGGACCATCAAGCAGGGTGCCACGGCGCCGCAGGCCGCCGGCGTCATCCACTCCGACTTCGAACGCGGGTTCATCAAGGCCGAGGTCGTCTCCTTCGCCGACCTGACCACCGCCGGTTCGATGGCCGCGGCCAAGGCCGCCGGCAAGGTCCGGATCGAGGGCAAGGACTACGTCATGTCCGACGGCGACGTCGTGGAGTTCCGCTTCAACGTCTAGGCAAACCGCTGTAGCACGGTGCTACCATCGGTTCATGAGCAGGACCAGCCAGCCGACCCGCCTTCCCGCGGACGTGTACGACGCCGCCGTCGCGGCGGCGGCCGTCTCGTCGCGCGCGGTGGCGCAGCAGATTGCGCACTGGGCTCGCATCGGTCGCGAACTGGAGATGTCCCCGCAGGTGAACAACCGTGCGATCACCCAGGTCCTCGCGGGCGCCGTCTCCTACGACGGCCTCGGTGAGCAGGAGCAGGCCATCGTCCGCAAGGAGTGGGCCGAGCGCGTGACAGCTCTGCGAAGCGAGCTGGATTATGCAGCCGGGTTCGCCGCTGCGGGGGAGTCGTATTCAGAAATCGACGAGGATGGCAACCTCGTCATCCATCCGCCTCGCGGCTGATGCCGCTGCTGCATCTTCTCGCCGGACCCAACGGTTCCGGAAAGTCCAGTTACGTTCGCGACGTCCTGATGCCTGCCACGCGGCTGCCGTTCATCAACGCCGACGAGATTGCGGCTCTGGGGTGGCCCGATGCGCCGGCCGAGCATGCGTACGAAGCCGCGCAGATCGCAGAGGAGCAGCGACGGGGCCGGATTGCGGCGGGAGCGTCGTTCATCTCGGAGACTGTGTTCTCGCACCCGAGCAAGGTCCGGCTGGTCTCCGATGCCGTCGACGCCGGTTATCTCGTGCATCTTCACGTGATCATCGTCCCCGTCGAGCTGACCGTACAACGCGTTCTCGACCGTGTCCGCCGTGGTGGTCATACCGTGCCGGAGCAGAAGATCCGGGACCGCTACGAGCGCCTCTGGGAACACATCTCAGCGGCGATCCGCATCGTTGACGTCGTGGAGGTCTTCGACAACAGCAGCGCCCGCGCTCCGTTCCGGCTGTGCGCGACATACCGGAATGGAGCGCTCGTGGGTTCTCCAGACTGGCCGAGGTGGGCTCCGGACGCGCTGCGCGGGTGATCGGCTGCGGGTGCGCGATGCCTCCCATGAATTCCCCGGACCGGGACAGGATCGTGACCCGGAAGGTGATCGTCCGGAATGGGCGCTAGTGTCCCGGACATGACAAAGACCGGAACGGATTGGCGACTGATCGACGGCGTTCCCACGGCATGGTTCGACGTACCGTCGCTGATCGAGGCGGCTGCGCTGGCCGGGCGCATCGTGGAGCTCTCGCCGGCGATCATGGTCGACCTGCGCGCCACGGGCCTGCAGGTGCGAGCCGACTCGGACGAGCACGTCGAGGCGGTGTCGGCGGCCGCGCGCGACCTCGGGCTGGCTGCGAGACCTGCCGTGCTGCAACAGGTGAGCGTTGTGTTCGAAACCCTGAACCCGGCTGAGTTGAGGTCGTTCTGGCAGCGCGTGCTCGACTACGCACCGGGGGAGGGCGGCGGTCTGGCGGATCCGTTGCGGCGCGATCCCGCGATACGGATACGGTCCTCGACCGAGCCGCTGCCCTTGCGAAACCGCATCCACCTCGATGTGGTGCGGCCGGCCGCGGCGGTCGCACAGGCGAGTCCTGGCGAGGCGACGGGACCGTACGGGGTCTGTCACAGCGACCCCGACGGCAACGAGGTCGACCTGGTGCCGGGCGAAGCGCTCGGCGAGGGGATCGGGACAGCCGACTGGCAGACGGTGTTCAGTGCGATGGCGTGCTATCGGATCACCTCGCCGAAGCAGCAGCGTGACCTGGCCGCCGCGGCCCTGGCTGACGCTGCCGGCTTCCCGATGCTGATCGATCTGCGCCCCGGGCTGGTGATCACCGACAGCGGAAAGGACCAGTCGGACGCCGACGCCCACGGCCTCGAGCTCGACTTCACCGACCTCGCCGAAAACCTCCAGACCGCTGCGCACGAACTCGGGGCCATCGCGGATCCGGGACTGTCCCGCTTCACGCAACTCTTCCTCGACGCCGCCGACGTTGCCGCGGTCCGCGCGTTCTGGGGCGCCGCACTCGGATACACCGAAGACCGGCGAGCCGGGGTCACTGACATCCACGATCCGCGGCGTCTCAGCCCGGAGGTGGTGTTCCAAGAGCTGGACGCTTCGGAAACGGAGCGGCGCAAGCAGCGCAACCGCATCCACTTCGAGCTCGCTGTGCCGTCGGACCATGCGCAGACGCGTCTCGAAGCGGCCGTCGCAGCCGGTGGCAGGCTTCTCGAACAGTCCGAGGGCCGCTGGCGGATCGCCGACCCCGAAGGCAACGAGTTGGTGATCGTCAGTGGGTCGTGAGACGTCTGCGCGACCGGGGTAGAGCTTGCAGGCGACCTGCGCTACGCTGTGCTACATGAGAACCGTGACGCATCGGGAGATGCGCAACAGCAGCGGCGAGATCCTGCGTGCGGTCGCTGCGGGGGAGAGCGTTCAGGTGACCAACAACGGACAGCTCGCTGCGGTGATCTCGCCCCCATCGGTGGGATCGCTCGATCAGCTGGTCGCGCAGGGCCAAGCGCGGCCGGCGCGCCGGGGCACCGCCGACCTGAGCGCCATTCGCCGTCGTCCGGCCAAGCTGACGAGCGCCGAGCTGGTCCAGGACACCCGAGGGCGCTGGTGATCTGCTACCTCGATACTTCTGCGGCGATGAAGCTGTTGGTCGAGGAAGCCGAGTCCGATGCCCTGACGAACTATCTGCAGTCGGCCGCCGGGGAGCGGCAACTCGTCGCGTCCTGGCTCCTGCACACCGAGCTGCATTGTGCTGCCAACCGGCACCCCGAAGAGGTCGACCTCGAGTCGGTCGGAATCGTCCTGGACACAGTTTCATTGGTCGATCCCACTCGCGGCGATCTGCTCACGGCCGGCACGCTGCCTGGACGGCTGCGGTCGAACGACGCCATGCATCTGGCGGTCGCGCTCCGCGTGGGCGCGGACGAGTTGATTACCTACGATGCTGAACTGGACACCGCAGCAACCGCTGCCGGCATCGTCGTAGTCCACCCGAGCTGACGGGGCGGGTCTAGTAGTCGTAGCGCACGATCGCGCGCCGTAGTGACGGCACGTGCACGACGCGGAAGCCGGCGTCGAGGAACGAACTGAGCCCACCGACGTGCATGTCACCCCAGGTGACGTCCTTGCCCGGGGCCGGTTTCATCGGATAGGCCTCGAGGGCGTTGGCTCCGCGGTCGCGGGCAAGGTCGATCGTGCCGTGGACGAGCGCGCGGCTGACACCCTGGTGACGGAAGCCGGCCCGGGTGACGAAACAGGTGACGGCCCAGACGGTTGCGTCCTCCTGGTTCTCCTGCCGGCCCTTCCAGGTGGTCTGGCGTAGGAAGGTGTAGTCGGGGCGCGGGGCGAGCGAGCACCAGCCGACCGGCTCTCCGTCGAGGTGGGCGACGAGTCCATGCCCTTCGATCACCTGGTCGCGCAGCAGTTCGCGTCGACCCTGGACGTCATCGGAGTGTCTGGCGTACCAACCCATCCGGTAGCCCTGGCACTGACAGCGAGCGGGTTGCCCCTTCGATCCGAAGATCTTCTGGACATCGTCGAAGAGCGACTCGTCGACGGGCTGCACGGTGATCCCCATGGGCTCAGCGTCCCAAACCTGCGACCGCAGCGCCAGAGCCGCGTCCCCATTTGCGATCTGCCGTCGTCCCGGTCAGGATTGCTCGCTGGGCCAGGTCATCGTCGGCCGTCGGCGTCGATGGCGTCCGGTGCCACCAGAAGGGACTCTCCGTTGCGCTCGAGCGCCGCAGTTGCCGACGGTCTGGGCGGTTTCGCCGTCTCGGTCATCGATCTGGACGATCCAGGTCCGCAGGAGGTGCTGGTCGAGCTGAAGGCCGCCGGGGTGTGCCATACCGATCTCGATGTGATGGCCGGGGCCGCTTCGCCGGTGGTGCTCGGTCACGAGGGCGCGGGCGTGGTGCGGGCCATCGGTGCGGACGTCCATCACGTAGAGGTCGGTCAACCGGTGCTGCTGACCTGGGCCATCGCCTGTGGGAGTTGCTTCGCCTGCGTGCGCGGCAACCAGGTGCTCTGCGAGAGTCTGGGACTGGACCGGGGTTACGCCCACGCCGGTGCCACCCGTTCGCTCGGCGGGCACGGCCTGCCGCGGTCGTTCCACCTGGGCACCCACTCCGCCGCGACCGTCGTCCGCCGGGAGGCTGTCGTCCCCCTGCCAAAGAGCGTGCCGTTCGCCTCTGCCGCCTTGTTGGGCTGCGCCGTGATGACCGGCTACGGATCGGTGGTCAACGTCGCGAAGGTGCATCCCGGCGCGTCGGTGACCGTGATCGGTTGCGGCGGTGTCGGTCTCAACGTCATCCAGGCCGCCCGCATCTCCGGGGCGACGCGCATCGTCGCCGTGGACACCAACCCCGGTCGGTTCGCCCTGGCGAATCGGTTGGGAGCGACCGACAACGTCCTGGTCGGTCCGGACGATCCATTCCTACGACGGACTGCGACCGAGGTCGCCGCGCTCTTCGCGGGGCGGGGCACCGACTATGCGTTCGAGTGCACCGCACGGCCGATGGTGGGCGCCGCCCCACTGGCCTTCGTCCGCAACGGTGGCACCGCGGTCCAGGTCAGCGGGATCGAGCAGGAGATCCCATTCGACATGGCGCTCTTCGAGTGGGACAAGGTGTACATCAACCCGCTCTACGGCAAGTGCCGGCCGTCCGTCGACTTCCCGGCCCTGTTCGCCCTGTACGAGAACGGGCAGCTGCTGCTCGACGAGCTCATCACCCACACCTACGAACTGGATGACCTGTCGAAGGCGTTCGAAGACATGCGCAGTGGGCGCAGCGCAAAGGGTGTGGTGATGCTGTGAGCAGCAGTCCGTTCCAGAGTTTCGATGTGTCGGTCCGGCCTTCGCCGGACGGTCTGCGCGAGATCACCGTCTACAGCGACGCTCTCGGGCGGCGGGCCGACCTGACGCTGTTTGCGCCTGCCGATCTGGACCCGGAGGCGCCGGTGCCGCTCGTCGTCCTGCTGCACGGCGTCTACGGAAGCCACTGGGGTTGGTCACGCAACGCCGGCGCTCACCTCACGCTGGCGGACATGATCACCGCCGCCGAGTTTCCGCCTGCCGTGCTGGCGATGCCGTCGGACGGACTGTTCGGCATCGGCAGCGGTTACCTGACCCGGCCGGACCAGGACGCCGAGAAGTGGATCACCGATGACGTTCCGCTCGCCGTGCGCCAGTTGTACCCGCGAGCCGGCGAGACCTTCAACGGCATCGCCGGTCTGTCCATGGGTGGGTGGGGTGCATTGCGGATCGCCGCCCGGCACCCCGGCCGGTACGACGCCGCGGTGGGCCTTTCCCCGTTGACCAGGGTCGGACAGATCGCTGACTATGCAGACCGCGACCAGGCTGCGCACGCACCGGACGGGGAGGATCCGGACCTGTCCGCACTGCTGCTGTCACGGGCGGAGAGCCTGCCCCGCATCAGGATTGCCTGCGGAGTCGACGACGAGCTGCTGCCCGAGGTCCGTCAGTTGCACGACACGCTGCTGACCGCTTCGGTTCCGCACGAATACGAAGAGGCGCCGCACGGGCACGACTGGGACTTCTGGGGCGGGCAGGTGCGGCCGGCGTTGCAGTTCATGGCCCGGGGCCTGCCGGATGCTGGCACCTGACGATCTCGGAACGACCGCCAGGTGCCAGCACCGAACCAGCGCAGGCACGTCTCAGGCGGTGCCCTCCGGCGGTTCGCCGGCGGCCAGCAGTCTGGCCCCCAGTGCGCGAATCGTGGCACGCAGTTCGACGCCGCCGACCACCCGGAACGGGACGGTCAGCGCCGCGAGCTTTTCGGCGTACCAGTAGGGGTTGCCGGTGGTACCGGTCAGCCGCGTGGTGTGGTCGTCGATGGGTTCCATCCGACCCAGGGCGCGGGGGAGGTACCGCCCCGCCTTCTCCAGCGGCGCGTCGATGACGACCTCCGCGGTGTACTCCCAGCCGACCGCCAGGTGATCCTCGAGGACGGCGACCGCATCCAGATCGGCTGGGGGTACGAAGGTCTCGTCGAGAATCTCGACGTGCTGAACCCGGTCGATGCGATACGCCCGCACCGCGTCCTTCCTGGCCACCCAGCCGAGCAGGTACCAACGGCCGTGACGGACGACGACCGCCCACGGGTCGACGTCGAGAATCCATTCGGAGCCGGCCTCGGACCGGTACGCAAGGCGCGCCCGGTGCTGTTCGGTGCAGGCCTGCACCAGGGCGCTGGTGGTGCCGAAATCAGGCCGGGCTGCTGCTCGATCCGGTGCGGCGGACGCGGTGCGGCGGACCGCCTCGGCCTGGGCGGCCACCGGCTGCGGGAGGGCGCGCATGATCTTGACCAGCGCGCTGCCGACCGGGTCGGTGCGGTCACCCGCGTCGTGGTGACCGTCCAGAACGGCCATCACCAGACCGAGGGCCTCGGTTGCGCTGAACACCAAGGGCGGCAACCGAAGTCCGCGTCCGACCCGGTACCCGCCGTAGGGACCGCGCACCGATTCGATTGGGATCTGCGCCTCGCGGAGGATGGCGACGTACCGACGGGCGGCGCGCTCGGAGACGTCGAGGTGGTCGGCCAGTCGATCAGCCGTGATGCCGGGACTGCTCTGGATCACCTCCAGTGCCAGCAGTGCACGGGCGGTCGGGCTGATCTCCGTCACGATGCCCCCGTCCGGCGGTAGATGGCCATGCGGCTGCAGAACGTCCGGAACTCACCGTACCGTCGAGGCATCGGCCCGCCCGTCAGGCGATTCAGAACTCGTTGCCCTCCGGGTCGAGCATCACGAGGTGGGCGAACTGCCCGCCGTAGGTCTGCTCGCGCACCAACGAAGCACCCGCGACGACCAGATCGGTTGCGCTCGAACGGATCCGGCGCTCGCGGTCGACCGTGTCCCACGGGGGCCCGCCGGCCACGCGCACGTCGATGTGCAGCCGATTCTTGGCCGTCCTGCCCTCCGGGACCCGCAGGAAACCGATGGCCGGGCCCTTGCCCTCGGGATCGATGATGGAGGCACCGTTGTCGTCCTCGTACCCCGGTTCGGCCACGTAGCCAAAGGCCCTGGCCCAGAAGGCGGCGAGTCGGTGCGGATCGGCGGCGTCACACCCGAGGGTCCAATGAGTAGCCATGGACGTGTTTGTACCAGCCGGTCAGTAGATCTCGAAGCGGAAACTGCCGATTTCCAATTCCTCGTCGGGCTCGAGGGCGAGCAGGTCATCCCGTCCGTCATCGATCGCGGAGGCCAACTCTTCGGCAGTGAACCGGCCGGACGCCGGGACGCCCACCAGGACCTGTCGCGTCGCTGTCGATCCTGGCTGGGGGATCCGGGCCAACCCCCAGCGAAGGCCTTCGTCCACCTCGACAGGAAACTCCTGATCCATGGCGACGCCTGACGAATGCAGGAGCCGGGCGGCCATTCTGATCACCGAGTCGACCGGGGCCACGGGTTACTCCTTCGTCGGGCTGACAGGAACACCTGCGGCCGTCACCGTACCGGGGCAGCCGGCCCCGGGGGTACTAGTACCAAGGTCCACTTGCCCGGCATACCGCCGGCGCGGGACAAAGGAGGTACTCAGCCACTACGGATCACACGACAGGGAACCCAACATGAAGCGTGCACTCGTCATTGCCGGGTTGACCGTCGCCGCCGCAGTACCGGCCACCTTCGGACTGATCGGCAATGCCTCGTTCGGCCAGAGCGTCCCCGTTCGGATTCCACCCAGTGCCATCCTGGTGACGCAGGAATCCGCCTCCGTACAGGACAGCACGTCTGGCCGCCTCGCCCTGGCCACCTCCCCGACCACGAACCTGACCACCATCACCCTGAGTCCGTCGAGCACTCCGACCCCCACGACCTCGCGGACAAAGGGCTCCGGGCATTCGAAGTCCCCGTCGACCACCGCGGTCCGCAAGACCGACGACGACCGGACTTCACCATCGTCGGCCCAGCCCGGTGACGATCACGGGACAGCTGCCGAGCCCGGCGACGATCACGGGACAGCTGCCGGGCCCGGTGACGGCACGAAGGCGACCACGGTGGACGACAATGGCGGACACAGTTCCGGTAGCGGGCGGGACGGCAGCAGCGGAGGCGGCGGAAAGGACGACGGTGCCGATCACCGATGACCTTGTCCGGGCTTGAAGTCAGGCCGGTCTGGGTGGGGATTGCCGCCGCCCGCACCGAGCCGGTCGACAAGCCGGTCCGGCGGCGGCGCATCTTCATCCAGGTGATCGTGGGCGCAGTACTGGTCATCCTGGTGGTGGCACTGATCGGCGTGGTGGCCGCCCGTCGGCTGGCGGAGGCC
Organism: Nakamurella sp. UYEF19; assembly: GCF_040546275.1. NCBI lineage: Bacteria > Bacillati > Actinomycetota > Actinomycetes > Nakamurellales > Nakamurellaceae > Nakamurella > Nakamurella sp. UYEF19. The sequence goes on from NZ_JBEPNO010000014.1 coordinate 76,587, forward strand.
GAAGCCGTGAACGATGCCGCCAAGACGGCGAACCTGCTGGCCGAGGCGGTCGTCCAGCCGGTGCTGACCGAAGGGTTGCTGACCGGCGATGCCACCGCCCTCGCCGCCGTCGATCGGGTGGTGCGCCAACAGGTCCTCGGGACGTCGATCGCGAGGGTGAAGCTCTGGAACCCGGAGGGCCGCATCCTGTATTCCGACGAGCCGTTGCTGATCGGCCGGACCTTTCCCCTCGGCGCCGACGAACGCGACGTGCTCTCCAACCCCACGCTCCGCGCCGACGTCTCCGACCTCCAGGCACCCGAGAACGTCTACGAGAAGGCCAATGTGCGGCTGCTCAAGGTCTACCGGCCGGTCTGGACACCGTCCGGCCGCCCGATGCTGTTCGAGACCTATTTCCGGTACGACGACGTGACCGCGCGCAGCGGCGAACTCTGGCGCGGGTTCGCCGGCATCACCCTCAGCAGCATCCTGCTGTTGGTGCTGCTGCTGCTGCCGATCCTCTGGCGGCTGCTGGACCGGCTCAATCGCGGACAGCGGCAACGGGAGGCGCTGCTGCAGCGCGCCGTCGACGCATCCAACGAGGAACGGCGACGCATCGCCGGCACCCTGCACGACGGCGTCGTGCAGGATCTGGTCGCCACCTCCTTCGCCGTCGCCGGTTCGGCGGAACTAGCTGCCGCGCAGGGCCGGGAGGACCTGGCTGCAGATCTCCGGTCCTCGGCCGGCACGGTGCGGACCAGCATCGGTGGCCTGCGGTCGTTGCTGGTGGAGATCTACCCGCCCAACCTCACCACTGCCGGGCTGCCGGCGGCGCTGGCAGATCTGGCGGCCACGCTGCGTTCGCGCGGCGTCGAGGTGAGCCTGCACATCGCCGCGGACCTCGCCCTGCGGCCCGACGACGAGCGGCTGATCTACCGGGTGGCTCAGGAGTGCCTCAACAATGTGGCCAAACACGCTGCCGCGCATCAGGTCGCCATCAGCATCGAAACCGACGGCCGATACACGCTGCTGCAGATCGTCGACGACGGCGTGGGTTTCGACGTCCCGCAGTCGTTGGCAGATCCCGAGCAGGGCCATTTCGGTCTCCGGGTGCTTGCCGACGTGGCCGGCGCCGCCGGCGCCGATCTCCGACTGTCCAGCGCCGTCGGGGCCGGAACCACCTGGCAACTCCGATTGGGGCGCAGATGATCTCGGACCCCACCCAGGTCGAGCCGCCGGTCTCGCCCGCGCCTGCAATCGCGGTCGTCACCGTGCTGGTGGTCGACGATCATCCACTGGTCCGGGCCGGCCTGGCCGGCCTGATCGACGCCACGGCCGACCTGAGGGTCGTCGGGGCAGCGGCCGGTGGGGAGGAGGCCGTCGGGCGGGCCGTCGAGTTGCAACCGGATGTGGTGCTGATGGATCTGTCGATGCCGGGTATCGACGGCGTGGAGGCGACCCGCCGGGTGCTCGCATCCTGTCCGACCGTCCGCGTCCTGGTGTTGACCTCCTTCCACGACCACGACCGGGTCTCGCAGGCGCTGGAAGCCGGCGCGATCGGTTACCTGCTCAAGAATTCCGACCCGGTCGAGCTGCTCTCCGGGATTCGATCGGCGGCGCGTGGCCACAGTCCCCTCGACCCGCGGGTGGCATCGGCCCTGTTGCCGACGGCGAAGACGAGGCTCAGCGATTCGCTGAGCGGGCGGGAACGTCAGGTGCTCGCACTGATCACGAGGGGAATGTCGAACCGGCAGATCGGCCGCGAGCTGGGGATCACCGAGCGAACGGTGAAGGTGCACATCGGTCACCTCTTCCGCAGGCTCGGGGTGGCCGATCGGACCAGTGCCGCGGTGTGGGCCAAGGACAATCTGCCTCGGTGAACGATGGGTACTAGTGCCAAGGTCCGATTGTCGTTGCTACTCAATGTTTTCCATGATGGTGTGACCGGCCGATCAGGGCCGTACCACTCTTCCTGGAGGAAACCATGAACCTGTCCCGCCTGACCAGCATCGCCGCGATCTCGCTCGCCGCCGGCGCTTTCGCCCTCGCCAGTGCCACCCCGGCTGCGGCCAAGGGCGGAGGGGCGGCCGATGTCCGTGCCTCCGGTCACTGCTCGGCAGGAAGTGTCTGGAAGGCCAAGGCCAAGCCGGACAACGGCCGGATCGAGCTGGAGGTCGAGATCGACACGAACCGCGTCGGCCAGACCTGGGCTGTCGGGATCACCGACAACAACGTCCGGGTGTTCTCCGGCAGCCGGATCACCAAGGCCCCCAGTGGCTCCTTCGCCGTCGACCTCCTGGTACCGAACCGGGCCGGCACCGACGGTTTCGTCGGGACCGCCCGCAACAGCAGAACCGGGGAGACCTGCGTCGCCCGGGTCCGTCTCTGATCGGTTGACCACGCAGCTTGCCGGCGGCCGGTGCAATCCCTCGGGATTGCACCGGCCGTTTCCGTGTGCGGAAGGCGTCGTTGCCGCCGGCCGCCCGTTCGTCGCGTCGGGCGGTCTTCAGGCGGACGCGGCAGGCAGGTCGTACGTCACGCCCGTCAATCTCTCCGAAACTTCCCACAGCCGCCGCGCGGTCTGAAGATCCGTCGCCGACGGAATCGGCTGCACCACAGTGGGATAGCCCTTCATCTCGCCGCGGCCGTCCGGCCCGAAGAACTGCCCGCCCAATGCATCGGGAGACGTCGCTCCGTACAGCTCGGGCAGGGCACCCTTCTCCACGCTCTGCGCCACCACCACATTGCCGATCCGGCCCAGGATCTTCATCAGTCCGGTGGGTCCCGCCGTCTGCAGGTTGGTGGCCGAGTAGCCGGGATGGGCCAGCACACTGCGGATCGGCGATCCGGCGGCACGCAACCGACGGTCCAGCTCGAGCCCGAACAGTACGTTGGCGAATTTGGACTGGGCGTAGAAGTGGCTCGCCGAGTACGAGCGTTCGCCGGTCAGGTCGTCGAAGTGGATGCTGCCGCGCTTGTGAAGGGACGAACTGACCGTCACCACCCGACTGTCACCGTGTGGATCGTGAAACAGGTCCAGCAGCAGGCCGGTGAGGGCGAAATGCCCGAGATGGTTGCCCGCGAACTGGGTCTCGTTGCCCTGCGGGCTCAGCGAACGCGGCGGCATCATCACGCCGGCATTGTTGATCAGCACATCCAGGTTCACCGCGTCGGTGTGCAGGGCCTCGGAGAAGCGGCGCACCGAGTCCAGGTCGGCGAGGTCGAGCAGGCGGACCTCGACATCGGCGGCCGGCTGTCGGCCCCGGATCCGGGCGACTGCGGCGCGGCCCTTGGCCTCGTTCCGGACCGCGAGGATCACGGTGGCACCGTGCCTCGCAAGGCTCTCGGTAGCGGCGAGTCCGAGGCCGCTGTTGGCGCCCGTCACGATCACCGTCCGGCCGGTCTGGTCGGGGATGTCGTCCGAGGTCCAGCGCTGTTCGCTCACACAATCCACTATGCCCCTCCGGATGAATCTCCAGAGTGCTTCGCCCAGCTACATAGGCAAGTGATATAAATATCGGGTGCCAACCTCGCTCCTGACTGACGAGCAGCGGGCCACCGTCGACGGTCTCGACCGGATCCTCACCTGGGCCCGCCGCATCAAGCCCGTCCAGGGCATCTCGGCCAGCACGTTCACCACACTCGACACCCTGGCCTTCGCCGGCCCGATGCGGATCAGCGAGCTCGCCGACCGGGAGGGCATCACCCAGCCCGGCATGACCGGATTGATCAATCGGCTCGAGGGTGAAGGGCTGGCCCGCCGCGCCTCGGACCCGACAGATGGCCGTGCGTCGCTGGTCTCGGTGACCGAGGCGGGCCTGAAGGTGCTGGCCGACCGGCGATCGGGCCGCTCGGAACTACTGGCCACCCGGATCGGTCAGCTCACGGCCGCCGATCAGGCCGCACTGTTCGCGGCGCTACCGGCCATCGCGAACCTGACCTCCGACCTACCGACCTGACGCGATCGGGCGCCGACCGCCTCACGTCCATTCGAACCACTCCACATCGAGGTACACCATGAGCTCCGCATCATCAACACCGCAGCAGAAGTCATTGCAGCAGCAGTCACCGCAGCAGAAGTCACCCCGGCCGCAGTCACCGCACAGCAAGCCCACCGCCAGTCCGTTCAAGCAACCTCGCGCCGTGTGGGCGGTCGCGTTCGCCTGTGTCGTCTCGTTCATGGGCATCGGTCTGGTCGACCCGATCCTGAAGACGCTGGCCGGCCAGCTTGACGCCAGCGCGTCCCAGGTTGAATTGCTGTTCACCAGCTACCTGGTGGTGACGGCGGTGGCCATGCTGGTGACGGGATGGATCTCCAGCCGCATCGGCGCCAAGAAGGCACTCATCGCCGGCCTGAGCATCATCGTGATCTTCGCCGCTCTCGCCGGTTCCTCCGGCAGCATCGGCGAGATCGTCGGCTTCCGGGCCGGTTGGGGGCTGGGCAACGCCCTTTTCATCGCGACCTCGCTAGCGGTGATCGTCAGTGCGGCAACCGGCGGGTTCTCCGGCGCCATCATCCTGTACGAGACGGCGCTGGGCATCGGGATCGCTCTCGGGCCGCTCCTGGGCGGCGTGCTGGGCAACATCAGTTGGCGTGGGCCGTTCTTCGGGGTGTCCGTCCTGATGCTGATCGCCCTGATCGCCACCATCTTCCTGCTGCCGAAGACGCCGGTGCCGGAGCACAAGCAACGGTTGTCCGAACCGCTGGCCGCCCTGAAGCACCGCAGCCTGGCCACCACGAGCATCACCGGTCTGCTCTACAACTGGGGCTTCTTCACGCTGCTGGGCTACTCGCCGTTCCTGATGGGCATCAACTCACCGATCAAGCTGGGCCTGGTCTTCTTCGCCTGGGGCGTGCTGGTCGCACTGTTCGCGGTGTTCGGCGCCCCCGGTCTCCGTCGCCGCTTCGGGACTCCGCGGACGCTCTACGTCAACTTCGCCCTGATGGCGATCGACCTGGCCGTCATCGGGCTGTTCCCGCACAGCCCGACCACCGTCATCGTCGCGGTGATCATCGCCGGTGCGTTCATCGGCGTGAACAACACCCTGGTCACCACCGCGGTGATGAGCATCGCCCCGGTCGAGCGGTCGGTGGCTTCGGCGACCTACGGCTTCGTCCGCTTCATCGGTGGCGGCCTGGCGCCCTTCGTGGCCGGCCAGCTCGCCGAGCACCTCAACGACCACATCCCGTTCCTGCTCGGCGCCGGCGCCGTGCTGCTGGCCGCCGTGGTGCTGAGCACCGTGCACCGCGCGCTCGACGCCGCCGACCGCGGTGAGGTCGAGCAGCCGGAGCTCACCGAGTTGGACGAGGTGGAGGACGACGACGCCATTCCGGAAGCGCTGACCGTCGGCAACGCCGACTGAGATCGGTAGGACCGGTCGAACGAGCGCAACGGCCGGGATCGAGAAGCCTCAGATCGCCCACCGGGCCTGCACCGCAGCGGGTTTGCGGAACACCAGCCCGGTAGGGGCGCTCGTTCGGTCCACGTCCAGTTCGACTCCGGGGAGCGCCAGGATCGCCGGCGCAGCCTGACTGGCCTGCAGTCTCGCGACATGCAGACCCAGGCAGACGTGCGGCCCCTGGGCGAAGGCCAACTGCCTGCGCAGGTTGGGCCGATGTAGATCGAACCGGTCCGGTTCGGCGAACACGGCCGGGTCGCGGTTCGCGCCGGCCAGTGACACCACGACCAGATCACCGCCCCGGACGTGCGCGCCGCCGACCGAAACAGCCTCGGCGGCATAACGATCCACGACGGCGGCTGCCGGTTCCAGTCGCAAGGACTCCTCGATGGCCGCGTCGATCAAAGCAGGATTCGAGCGGATCTCGGAGGCCGACTCGGGATCGGTCAACAGGTGCAGCAGGAGGTTCGCGACCATGCCCTCGGTGGTCTCGATACCGCCGAACAACAGCACCGCCGTGTTGGCGAGCAGCTCCGTCATCGTGAGAGAGCCAGCTGCCGATGCGATCTCGCCGAGAAATCCGGTGCCGGTGGAGATCGTCCGGCGGATCGCTTCGCTCAGGTCTGCGTATGCCCGGCGGCCGACATCCGGGATCGGCTGGCCCGCAGTCAGTTCGGCCACCGCCTCGACGATGCCGGCGTACCAGCCGAGCAGTTCGTCCACCGGGAGTTCCTGCAAGCCGAGCGCCAGTTGCATGCAGGCGGTGGCCAGGGGTGCAGCCAGCGCCGTCCGGAGCTCGGCCGATCCCGCCGGCCGGAAGCCGGAGACCAGTCGCGCCGTCTCGGACTCCACGAACTCGGCGAACCAGGCACGTGAGGCCCGCGGCGTGAACGGCGCGAGAAACGGCTGCCGGTGCCGGGTGTGCTCGGCTCCGTCGGTGGACAGCATGCTGGGTCCGACCACCTGCCCGGTGGTGAATCGGGGATCGTCGACGGTGAACGCCTCCGCATCGCGCATGACGTCGAGGGCCAGCGCATGTCCGACCACCATCCAACCGCCGAGCGACTCCACCCACCCGATCGGGCCCCGCTCGCGGATCTGCGCGAGCGACGGATGAGGGTCCAGCGTCAGGGTGCCGATGGACGGTGGGACCGACAGTGTCATCTGGTGTTCTTGGTCATCTGGTCATCTGGTCATCTGGTCGTCTGGTCATCTGGCGATCTTGCAGACGTAGACGTCGCTGACCCGACGGGGTACGCACCCGCCGATCTCGGTCAGGGCGTCGACGACGGCCGGGACGTGGGCGACCTGGTCGGTGACCACGACGTAGTCGCCGACCGAGGTGAGCACACTGTGCCGGGCCGCCGTCGTCTCGGCCGTGGTCGGCGCCGTCCCGCTCTCGCCGATCTGCTGGAGAAGCTTTCCGTAGGCGGGGATCTCACCGCGGTAGGTCGGGAAGCCGTCTCGGCTGAAGAAGCTGTAGCCGCCGATGATCGAGAACCGCATCTCCGCATCGATCTGCCACTTCATCACGGCCGCCGCGCCGTTGGGCGTCTCGGCCTGGGGCAGTGCCAGCACCACGGAGCCGCTCCCGAGGGTGTCGACCGCGGAGGAGGTGAAGAACTGCGGGGTCGCGATATCGAGGCGGTCGTTGCGTCCGGCCGGCCACCAGGCGACCAGGGCCAGCGCGAGGACCACGTAGCCACCCAACCGCAGGCGGCGAGCCGCCGCGGCGCCTACCGTGCTCCCTGCGCGAGGGAGCGCCGCGATCCCGAACGCCAGGATGGTCGCGACCAGCAGCAGGGTGAGGACGCTGAACCTGGCCGGCACCAGGGTTTCCAGCACCGGGACGCGGCTCAGGAACAGCCACGGCATCGGTACGTAGGTCTGCCAGCCGTTGAAGCGCACCGACGTGCCAAGGCTCAATGCACATGCGATGCCAGCAGTGCTACCCAGCCAGAACACCAGGCGCCGGTGGTTCGTCCGGTAGAGCAGCACCAAGGCTCCGACGGTGGCCACGAACCCGAAGATGCCGAGATAGCCGGTGTTCTCGATACCGTTGCCGGCAAATCCGCTGCCGTCGGCCGGACCGGTCCCGGCCGAGAAGTACTGGCTCCGGCTCGGGCGCAGGGTCCACGTCAGGTCGATGACGGTGCTGGAGTGGATGCCCTCGTGGATGACGAGCGGGCCGAGGAACTGGTAGGCCAGGGCCGGGCCGCAGAGCACGAACGCGATGCCGGCGGCCCAACCGGCGGACTTCAGGATCTTCGCCCGCCGTTGGCGGATCTCGTCGCCGTACTTCAAGCACAACGCGACGAGCGAGAGCGCCGCGATGACGGCGGCGATCGCCACGACCTCCTCGGAGATCAGCATCACCACGGCGACCACCACCCCGAGCGGCCAGCCCAGGCGCCGCCAGCTGAGGTGCTCCGCGGTCACCATGCGGTAGCCGTAGTACAGGATCAGCGGCAGGAAGGCGGAGCCGAGCGTCAGGTGGACATGTCCTTGCTGCGCGGCGTAGAACGGTCCGAATCCGTAGACGGTGGCGCCGACCGCGGCGCCCAGCAGACTCCCGGTCATCCGGTGGAGCACCCAGTAGGTCAGCGAGGCCGCCAGCAGGGGAGCGGCGATCATCAGCAGCGCCACCGAGGTGGTGGCGCCGAGGCTCGCGGTGATCGGCGTCATCAGGAGGGCGGGCAGGATGATCGCGGTGTTCCACATGACGTTCAGGCCGGTCGGCGCGTTCATCGCGGTGGTGAAGAACGGGTTCTCGCCGTGCCAGATCGAGACCTGGATCTCCTTGAAGTACCAGGAGTAGAGGACCGAGTCGGCCCCGCCGGGCAACGGTCCGTTGAGGTCCCGCAGCAACGGCCCGAACAGCACGAACAGCAGCACCACCCAGATCGGGACCGGAATGGCGGCGAGCAGCCGTCGGCGCATCCGCCCGCCGGTCGGACGCGGGCCGGCGGACGGCCAGTCCGGCTTCGGCACGTCGGAGAGCGAGAGTTTCACGGGTGTCCTTGGCGGGGTCCGGAGCGGTACCGGGTCCGGGCGCCCCAATGGGTCGGGCACGTGGTGGTCGGTCGAGGGCGTTCCGCGCCGTTGAACGCGTGCAGTACAGGAGTCGGATCGAAGTGAGATCGTATCCCGGGGGAAACGGTCGACCGGTCGATCCGCCCGTTCGCGGCTTCGACCGGAGCCCCGCGGTCCCGCCCGTAACATCATTCGGACAGCCAGTCCCGGGAGGTCGGAAACAGCCGTGTTCACTGCCGCACCGGCCAGGCTGGTGCACTCCCGATGGGCGCCGTGGGCGCTCCTGGCGCTGAGTGTGGCCGCCCGCGTGGTGGCAACCCTCCTCGGTCCCGAGCCGTTCAACATGATCGACCTCAAGGTCTACGTCGAGGGTGCCCAGCACCTCACCGACGGCACCCTCTACGACTTCCTGTCGGGCGCCAGCAAGCTGCCTTTCACCTATCCGCCGTTCTCGGCGCTGCTCTTCACACCGCTGTCCTGGCTGCCGTGGACGCTGACCAGGATCCTCTGGCAGCTGGGCATCCTGGCCTCGCTGCCGGCGATCATCTACCTGACGCTCCGACTGCTCGGGCGGGCCGGCCGGTCTGCTGTCCGACCCCTCGAGTCGCTGCGCGGAGTCCTGATCACCGGTGCGGCGCTGGCGTTCTGGCTGGAGCCGGTCGGCACGACGGTCAACTACGGCCAGATCAACCTGTTCCTGGCGCTGCTGATCCTGGGCGGGGCCGTCGCAGCCAAGGACTGGCTGGCCGGTGCGGGAGTGGGCCTGGCCGCTGGGATCAAGCTGATCCCGGCCATCACCGGCCTGTACTACCTACTGCAGCGGCGGTTCGCCGTCCTGGTCTGGTCGGTGTTGGTGTTCGCCGGAACCGTCGCCGTGATGTTCGTCTTCATCGGGTCGGAGACCACCCGATTTTTCACCACCTTGATCTTCGACCCGAGCCGCACGGGGCCGGTGTTCTCGGCCATCAACCAGTCCTGGCGGGGAGTGCTGTACCGGTTCGCCGGCCATGACGTCACCGGGCTCTGGCTCGCTGCCTGTGTGGTCACGGTCGGGCTGGGCGGGTGGGCGGCGCTGGCGGCCGCGCGGGCGGGCGACCGGGCGGGATCTTTGCTGGCCGTGCAGTTCACCGGCCTGCTGGTGTCGCCGATCTCCTGGTCGCACCACTGGGTGTGGGTGCTGCCGTTGCTGGTGTGGGGACTGTTCGGACCGGCCCGCGCCCATCGCGCGGTGCGAGGCGTGGTGATCGCCTGGTCCGTCGCCGCGTACAGCTATCTGATCCCCATCCTGGTCGCCGTCCAGGGCAGCCCGCCGGTGGTGGCGCGCCCGGCCTGGCAGACCTGGGCGGCCTCTGCCTACGTGGTGCTGGGCATGCTGACGCTGCTGGTGATCGCGCTGGTCAGCCGGGTGGTGGCTGCGGCCCGACCCGAAATCTCGTACACTTTCAACCTGACACGGGAGTCCGGTGCGCCGGGCTGAGAGAGGGACACGAAGTCCCTGACCGTCGAACCTGATCCGGATCATGCCGGCGCAGGAACGTCGCTCTCTTTGTTCGACCCGTGCCTGCATCCTGAAAAAGGGAGAGGCACCGATGAGGAAGTACGTCCACCGTCCCCGGCTCTGGTTGAGCCTGTCCGTCGCGGTTCTCGCCGTGACCGCCGCCTGCGGCTCGAGTAGCGCGGCCAGTTCGGCTCCAGCCAGTATTGCGACGGCCAGTGGTTCGGCTGCCGCGGCCTCCAGCGCGCCGATCAGCAGCCCGACGGCCGCTGGCGCGCCGGCCACCAGCGCGGGGGCGACCAGTGCGCCGGCCTCCAGCTCAGGGGCGACCAGCGCGCCGGCCACGGGCGACGTCACGCTCGTCACGCACGATTCGTTCGGCGTCGACAAGAAGGTGCTCGCCGATTTCGAGGCGTCGTCGGGCATCAAGGTGACCCTGCTGGCCCAGGGCGACGTCGGCGTGATGGTGAACAAACTGATCCTGACCAAGTCGGATCCGCTGGGGGACGCCGTCTTCGGCATCGACAACACGTTTGCGTCCCGGGCGCTGGACGCCGGCATCCTGCAGCCCTACACCTCCCCGCTGGCCGCCGACGGCTCCGCGAAGTTCACCGCCGGCGACAACCGGCTGACGCCGATCGACTACGGCGACGTGTGCGTGAACATCGACCACACCTACTTCACCAAGGCGAAGCTGGCCGAGCCGAAGACCTTCGAGGACCTTGCGAAGCCTGCCTACAAGAACCTGCTGGTGGTCGAGTCGCCGGCCACCTCGTCACCCGGGCTCGCCTTCCTGCTGGGCACCATCGCGCACTTCGGCGACAACGGGTGGAAGTCCTACTGGACGAACCTGCAGGCCAACGGCGTGAAGGTCACCGCCGGCTGGACCGACGCCTACACCGTCGACTTCTCCGGGTCCACCGGCAAGGGGGCCCGCCCACTCGTCGTCTCCTACGCCTCGTCCCCGCCGTCCGAGGTCAAGAACGGGGTCGCACCCACCTCGGCGTTGCTGGACACCTGCTTCCGGCAGGTCGAGTACGCGGCGGTGCTGACCGGCGCGAAGAATTCGGCTGCCGCGCAGAGGGTCGTCGACTTCCTGCTCAGCAAGCAGTTCCAGGCGGGCGTCGCAGATCAGATGTACGTCTACCCGGTCGACTCCACCACGGCGCTGCCGGCCGATTGGAAGAAGTTCGCTCCGGTGGCCTCCAACCCCGAAACCATTGCCCCCGCGAAGATCTCGGCCCAGCGTGACGCCTGGATCTCGGCCTGGTCCGATCTGCTGGAGGGCTGAGACCGCCGGTGACCGTCCTCAAGACCCGCGCCGAACTCCGATCCGACGTCGGCCTCCGCCCCGACGCCGGCGCGCGCCTCGGCCCCCGCCCCGACGCCGGCCCGCGCCCCGAAACCCGTCTGCGCAAGGCTTTCGGGCCGTTGCACCGGTGTGGGTCGGTGCTGGTGGTCGCTGCGCCGCTGGTGATCTTCGGGCTGTTCTTCCTCTACCCGGTCGGTGCGCTGATCGGGCGCGGGCTGATCGAGGCCGGACGACTCGACCTCTCCGGCTTCGGTGATGTCCTCGGGCGGGCACGATTCCGCCGCATCATCGGGTTCACCCTGTGGCAGGCCGCAGCCTCGGCCGGGCTGTGCCTGCTGCTGGGTGTGCCGGGGGCGTTTGTGTTGTACCGGTGCAGGTTTCCCGGGGTGCGGCTGGTGCGCGCGCTGGTCACGGTGCCGTTCGTCCTTCCGACGGTGGTGGTGGGTCTCGCATTTCGTACCCTGTTCGCGCAGGATGGCCTGCTCGGGTCCTGGGGCTGGGACGGCAGTGTCGCGGCGATCCTGGCAGCGCACGTGTTCCTCAACTACGCGATCGTGGTCCGCACCGTCGGGACCTCCTGGGCCAACCTGGATCCGCGTCCGGCGGAGGCGGCGAGGTCGCTGGGCGCCGGTCCGGTTCGGGCCTTCCTGACGGTCACCCTCCGCGAGCTGGCACCCTCCATCGCCGGGACCGCCTGCATCGTGTTTCTCTTCTGCGCCACGAGTTTCGGCGTCATCCTGATCCTGGGCGGCGGTCAGTACTCCACCGTCGAGACCGAGATCTACCGTCAGACAGCCGATCTGCTGGATCTCCGGACGGCGGCGGTGCTCTCGATCGTGCAGATCCTGCTGGTCACCGTGGTGCTGCTGGTGGCCGGTCTGCTGCGCCGACGGAACGAGGTCACCATCGAGCTCCGTCGTGCGTCCGGTACGGCGCGGCGGCTGCGGTGGACGGACCTGCCCGCAATTGCCGTCACCGCCGGCGCCGGCGTGCTGGTGGTCGTCCCGCTCGTCGTCATGGTGGTGCGGTCGCTGCACACCCCCGACGGTCTGTCCCTGGACAACTATCGGGCGCTCGGTCAGGTGGCCTCCGGGAACGTGCTGCTGGTGCCGGCCACCACAGCGATCGGCAACTCCCTCCGGACCGCACTGACAGCAACGGTTCTGGCTGTCGCCCTGGGCCTGATGCTGTCGATGGCGTTGTCCCGCAGGCCGAGAGCGCTCGCCGCGCGACGGTTCCTCGCCGGAGTCGATGCCGTGGTGATGCTCCCGCTGGGGGTCAGCGCCGTGACGGTCGGCTTCGGCTTCCTGATCACCCTGAACTCCGGGCCGCTCGGCCTCCGTGGCTCGGCGGTGCTCGTGCCGATCGCCCAGGCCCTGGTCGCCACACCGCTGGTCGTCAGATTGGTGTTGCCGGTCCTCCGCGCGGCGGACGAGCGGCTCCGGCAGGCGGCCGCGGTGCTCGGTGCGTCGCCGGTCCGCGTCTGGGCCTCGGTGGATCTGCCGATCATGGGCCGCGCGCTGGCCGGTGCCTCCGCGTTCGCCTTCGCGGTCGCGTTGGGGGAGTTCGGTGCGACGTCCTTCCTCGCCCGGCCGGAGACCCCGACCCTGCCGGTGCTGATCGGGCGGTTGATCAGCCGTCCGGGTGCGGCCAACACCGGGATGGCCCTGGCCGCAGCGACGGTGCTGGCGGCGATGTGCGCCGTGGTGGTCCTGCTGGTCGACGCGGTGTCCTCGGACGCACGCCCTGGTCCGGGTGGTTTCTAGATGCAGGTGGCTTCCAGATGCCGGGTGGTTCGTCGATGCTGAGCCTGGACGGCGTGAGCGTCAGCTACGGGAAGACGACGGCGGTCGACCGGGTCAGCCTGGAAGTACCGGACGGCGCGGTGATGTGCCTGCTCGGACCGTCCGGCTGCGGCAAGTCGACGCTACTGCGGGCCGTTGCCGGGCTCGAGCCGATCGGGTCGGGCGCGATCGGCTGGGACGGCACCGATCTGGCCGGAGTCCCGGTGCACCGGCGGGGGTTCGGCCTGATGTTCCAGAGCGGGGTGCTGTTCCCGCACCTGGACGTGGGGGAGAACATCGCCTACGGACTCCGCCGTGATCCACGGAGATGGGGACGCGACCAGCGTCGGCAGCGGGTCGAGGACCTGCTGGAACTGGTGGGTCTGGCCGGATATGGATCCCGGGGGATCACCACCCTGTCCGGCGGTCAGGCCCAGCGGGTGGCCCTGGCCCGGGCGTTGGCCCCGGAACCGCGCCTGCTGCTGCTCGACGAACCACTTGCCGCGTTGGACGCCGAACTGCGCGAGCGATTGGTGCAGACCCTGCGCGACGCGTTGACCCGCACCGGTACCACCGCCGTCTACGTCACCCACGACCAACGCGAAGCGTTTGCCGTCGCCGACACGGTCGGCCTGATGCAGGACGGTTCGATCCGTCAGACAGGGTCGCCGGTCGATGTCTGGGCGCAGCCGCAGTCGGAGTGGGCCGCCGGCTTCGTCGGGTTCAGCTCGATCGTGGACCGGGCCGCACTCGCGGTCCTCGTGTCGGACGCGGGCCCCTGCGGGCTGCCGGACCGGCAGCGGATCGCGCTGCGTCCCGCCGCTTTCGTGTTCGACGAACGGGGCGGTCTCGAAGGTGTCGTCGAGGGGATTCTGGCCAGCCCGGAGTCGCTCCGGCTGCGGCTGGAGGTCGAAGGGCTTGGCGCGGTTGACGCCGTGGCACCGCCGACCACTGCGGTGATGGCTGGTCAGTCGGTCAGGGTGCGGTTCGATCCAACCGCCTGCGCCGGGCTCGGGGCATGACAGTCCGGCTCACCGTCAAGATGGACCGATGAAGACGACGAGGCGGCCGCCGGTCCCGGTCCGTTGTGCCGATCTGATCGACGCACCGGTGGGCGCCGTTCGCCGGGCCCTCGGCCAGTCGCAGGTCTGGATCAGGGCGGCCACCGCCGTCGGCGGGCGCCTCGGGGTGGCACGCGACGCTACCGGGATGGTGGAAGCGGGGTTGGTCCGCTTCACCCCCGGCGCCGGACGAACGTCGGTCCTGTTGCGGGTACACGAGTGCGACGGTCTACCCGTGCTCGAATCCGCGGTCCCACATCTCGGCGTGCGGATCGCGATCCGGATCGTGTTGGCGTCAACGGCTGCGGGCACCCTGGTCACGATCGAATTCTCTGTCCGCTCGCGCCTGCGCGGGGTGAATTCCGCACTCCGTCGCCGCCTGATCCGATATGGCGAGATGATCATCGGAATGACCACGCTCGTCGCGCGCGAGCCCATCAGGGTGGTCGCCGCGGCGGTGATCCGGGACGGTCGCGTGCTCGTCGCCCGCCGCGCGCCGGGGCGCAGCCGTGCCGGGCTCTGGGAGTTGCCGGGAGGAAAGGTGGAGCCCGGTGAGACCGATCGTCAGGCGCTGACGAGGGAACTGATCGAGGAACTTGCGCTGCACACCAGTGTTCTTGGCCGCATCGGCCCGGTGGTCGACGTGGGTGACGGCCTTGCGCTGTACTGCTACCAGGCCGAGGTGGTCGGAGACGACCCGATCGTGCTGGTCGACCACGACGACTACCGCTGGGTCGGGGCCGACGAGCTCGGCGTGCTGGAGCTGCTCGAATCCGATCGTCATCTGGTGGAATCGTTGCGTATTACGCTTCAAATCCATCGATGAGGTAGCAATTCGACCGTCAATCGACTTCCAGACCCTTTTCGTCATCCAATCGACATATGGGTCATGGCAGGATGCCACGAACGCGAAACCTTCCTTCCTCGCTCCGGGGTCGGGAGCCCCTCTGCATTCTCATGGGAGAAAACGTGGCATCCACCCAGTCCCGCACCACCCGGACCATGCTGCTGGCGGTGGTCGCCACGAGCGCCCTCGTGCTCAGTGCCTGTGGTTCCAGCTCCACCACCGCAGCTGCCCCCAGCACCAGCTCGGCTGCCCCGGCGCCGACTTCGGCGGCCATGACGTCCGGCGCGATGACGTCCGGCGCGATGACGTCGGGCGCGATGACGTCGGCGGTCTCCGCTGCACCGACCTACGTCGCGCCGAGCACGGCTGCCCCCACCACGCTGACGCCGGCCATGATCTCCGCGGCCAAGGCCTCCCTGGCCGACCCCTCCACGCTGGCGGTCTGCACGTCGCTGCCCTATCCGCCGTTCGAGGTCGACGACGGGACCGGTAAGATCGTTGGCTTCGACATCGATTTCATGGATTTCATGGCCAAGGACCTGGGCATCAGCACCAAGGTTGTGGTCGCCGACTTCACCGCCATCAAGTCCGGACAGGCAATGAAGTCCAAGAAGTGCGACATCGCGGCCGCCGCCATGACGATCAACGCCGAGCGAGTCCAGGCCATCGAGTTCTCCAACGCCTACTACGACGCATCCCAGGCGCTGATGGTGCTGTCGAGCAGCAGCGTCAAGTCTGCCGACGATCTCAAGGGCAAGGCCATCGGCGCCCAGACCGGGACCACCGGCTTGAGCTACGCACAGGCCAACGCCGCCAAGTACGGCTGGACCGTCCAGGAGTTCAAGCAGATCTCCGACGAGGAGCAGGCGCTGCAGTCCGGCAAGATCGACGCCGCCATCCACGACCAGCCGGCGCTGAACGACTACTTCAAGGCACAGAAGGGCAAGGTCAAGATCGTTCAGAACTTCCAGACCGGCGAGCAGTACGGATTCGGTGCAGCCAAGGGAAATACGGCGCTGGCGGCAGTCGCCAACTATGCCATCGCCCAGTCGCTGACCGACGGCACCTACAAGTCGAGCTACGAGAAATGGATCGGCGGGACAGCTCCCGACAAGATCTGATGATCCGAACGGGACCGGTCTCGACGGGGACCGGTCCCGTTCCGCATAGCCGGTGACCCCTCTTTCGCTTCGACTGGAGATCAGGCACGTGACCACAACTGTTCAAACCGGGGCGCCCCCTGAGCGCCAGGGCATGACCAAGCGGCAACGAACCACGTTCATCCGATCAGGTCAGTACGCGATCATCGTCGTGATCATTGCTCTGCTGGCCATCGTCGGGCACTGGAATGATTTCCGGCTCCAATTCCTCGACTTCCACAGCATGGGGCAGATCCTGCCCCGTGTTCTGAAGACCGGTCTGATCAACACCCTGCTCTACACGGTGATGGCATTCATCTTCGGCCTGGTCGTGGGCTTGATCGTTGCCCTGATGCGGATGTCGGAGGTTCGCCTCTACAGATGGATCGCCACCGTCTACGTGGAGCTGTTGCGCGGTCTGCCCACGCTCCTGGTTCTCTTCCTGCTCAACTATGCGATCCCGACCCTGTTTGGTCCGAGTAGCAAGATCTTCTCGAACTTCTACCTGCTCGTGACGGTGGGCCTCGGCTCGGTCGCTGCGGCCTACATGTCCGAAACGATCCGCGCCGGCGTTCAGGCGGTACCGAAGGGCCAGATGGAGGCTGCGCGGACGCTTGGTATGTCTCGCGGACAGGCTATGCGGCTGGTCATCCTGCCGCAGGCTTTCCGGATCATCATCCCCCCGATGACCAACGAGATCATTCTGCTGATCAAGGACTCCTCACTGGTCTATGCGTTGAGCTTTACAGCAACCCAGTACGACTTGACCTACTTGACCCAGACTGCCGCAAGCGGCGGCATCAGCGGCATCGCGGCTACCGCGTCCCCCCTGCTCCTGGCTGGCATCGCTTATCTCGTCGTCACCCTGCCGTTGTCGCAGGCAGTTCGGGCTCTGGAACGCAAACAAGCGAAGAGGCGATGACCATGACCCAGACTGTCACTGATTTCGAAGGCCAGGGCGCCATCTCGGTCAAGGGGCTAGTCAAGAGGTTCGGCACCGTCGAGGTGTTGAAGAACATCGACGTCGAGATCAAGAAGGGCGAAGTCGTCTGCGTCATCGGTCCCTCGGGTTCCGGCAAGACGACCATGCTGCGTTGCGTCAACCTTCTCGAACAGCCGACCGCCGGCAAGATCATCGTCAACGGGTTCGACGTCACCGACAGCGAGTGCGACATCGATGCGATGCGCAGGAGCATCGGCATGGTCTTCCAGCAGTTCAACCTGTTTCCTCACCTGACCGTTCTGCAGAACCTCACCATTGCGCAAACTAGCGTCCTCAAGCGGTCGAAGTCGGACGCAGAGAAGGAAGCCCGGCACAACCTGGAGCGGGTCGGCATGGCGCACAAGGAGGGGGCGTACCCGCCGCAGCTTTCCGGGGGGCAGCAGCAGCGCATCGCGATCGCCCGCTCGCTGTCGATGAATCCTGCGTTGATGCTGTTCGACGAGCCGACCTCGGCGTTGGACCCCGAGCTGGTCGGTGAGGTTCTCGCCGTCATGAAAGGGCTGGCCCAGGAGGGCATGACGATGATGGTCGTCACGCACGAGATGGCCTTCGCCCGTGACGTCGCCGACCGGGTGATCTTCATGGACGGTGGCTACGTCGTGGAGGAGGGCACCGCTGAACAGGTCATCGGCAATCCGCAGCACGAACGCACCAAGTCGTTCATGTTCCGGGTGCTCAACCCGACTCAGGTCGAAGAGGGTGACGAGTTTCCGGCTCCGCCGGTGGGTGGCGTCGAAATGGTCAAGCCGCTCGCCCTCGACCCCAACCTGGGTAGCGGCCAAGCCGGTTACTGAGCTGCTATGTGAGCACGGGCGGGCATCCCGGGCTCGGGGGTGCCCGTTCTTTGCGTCGTGCAGTCGTTCACCGGCACGGCGTGTTGCTGTTGCCTTTCGGTGCATCGGTGAAAGTATTGCTGCAGTACACGAAGTTGTCCGGAGCGCCGGCCAGGTTGATGCCGTATCCGGTGCCGTTGACGGCGCCGGTGTTGGCGCGGAACACATTTCCCTGACCCCAACCATCCAGGATGGTGTGCACCTGGAAGCCGTCGGTCGGCGAACCGACTCCGCTGTTGCCCTGGATCAGCCAGTCGTTCCCCTTCACATCGACCCAGGAGTCGGCGCCGGTGAGGCCGCCCGCGCCGTCGAAGGTGTTGTGCCGCAGGACTCCTCCGGTGGTTCCCTCCTTGATGTCCACCGCCTCTGCGGTCGTGGCGCTGATGTGGTTGCCGATGATCAGGTTGTGGTCGCTGCGATCCGGGCCGCCATCGGCGCCGTACTTGGACCAGTTGCTCCGGGCGGATCCGATGTAGATGCCCTCGCCGAACTTCTTGTCGAGATGGCCGGTGCTCGCAATGGTGTTGCCCCTGACCACGCACTTGCTCGTCGCCGAACGCAGATGAATTGCCTCGTCTCCGATGTCGAACACCGTCAGGCCCTGGATGACGCACTGGGATGCGCCGTCGGCGACCACACCCTTCTGGCCGCCGTGGAGGCTGAACCCCACCAGGTGCCAGTTCTCGGCGTGATCGAGGTGAAAGGTGTAGCCGGACTGGATGTCTCCACCGTCCAACACCGCATCACTGCTACCGCACAGCCAGATCGGCTGCTCCGCAGTACCTTTCGTGGCGGCAACGAAGTGTCCGGAATACGTGCCGTCGGCCAGTCTGATGACGGTGCCCGGCCGTGCTCGGGCCAGTGCTGCCGTGAGTTCGTCGGCGGTGTGGACGGTGGACCCGCCACTCGGGCACTCCAGCAGAACATCCGATGCCGCACCGCTTCCGGCGGCTTCCGGATCGCCGACCGGAGACTGTGGTGCGCGGGGCTTCTTCGATCGGCTGGTTTGCTGGGTCCGGGTGGACGGGTCGGTGTCGGTCGTCTGGTCCGTGTCGGTCGTCTGGTCGGTGTCGATCGTGTGTGCGGGGCTGGTCGTCCGGTCGGCAGACCTCTCGGTCGAGTTCGCCGTCGAGGATCTGCTCTCGGTCGACGGGCTCGTCACGGCCGTGGCGGTACAGTCAGCAAGAACGGTGCAGGCAGCGAGCGCACCGGCGAACCTTCCCGACGCCCGACGCACGGCGCTCAGTAGCCCGGGAACATCTGCCGGAGCTGTCCGATGGTGATATCGCCGGTGACCCGCACCTCGCCCGGTGTGTTCTCGGGCCCAAGGCGTCCGGTGGCAAGCCTCAGCCAGCTCTCACCGGACAGGCTGACGGTCGCGTCCGGCTCGTCCGGCGCGTCGACCAACGCCACCTTTTCGGTGATGGCGAGGCCGAAGGTGCGGTCCGGCGCGGTGGTCTGGATCGTCACCTTCTTCGTTGCGCCGCCGAGCAGATCGCCCGGCTTGCCGAGCCATCCGATGAGGTACGGCACGACGGCCATCAACGGCTCGGCGGCGTCCTGGGCGAGGACGGCCGAGGGATCGCCGGCGACGCGGACGTCCCACGAGTGCAGCGCGAATTCGTTGAGCCGGAAGCTGGCCGCGGTGGCCAGGTCGACCGGAGCCGGGAGGAAGCCGAGATCGACCGTCGTCTCGTTCCGGGTGGTGTCGTCGAGGCTTTCGTACCGCACCACGAACTTCTCGTTGGCCGTCACGAATCCGGCGGCCTGATCGGCCGGTTCCATTGCGTCCCAACGGTCCCAGACAGTCCGGTTGAAATCAGCGGCCGGCTTCTCGCCGGTTCCGAGGGCGACCTCGAGACCGGCCAGACCGATCTCCGCGCCGCTGCCGAGATGACTCAGCACCTGGGCGATGGTCCAGTCCGCAGCCCCGGACGGCCCGCTGATCTGTTCGAGGGAGAGCCCTTTCACCAGCGCGGCCAGTTCGTCGTGCCCGGTCCGCAGTGCGTTGATGGGCTGATCGGCTGTGCTCGTCATGGGTGATCCTCGGGTCGGCTCGGGCTTGATCAGGCGCTGCAATTGAACTACTTGTCTGCACGATCCAAGCAAACCGGGCCGGATTCTGTTCCCGGCACCGTGTTGTCCACAAGGCCTTGGTTGTCCACATTTCTCTGCGAGCGCTTGTTCGGCCGGGGCGAGTTCCGCAGGTTCATCCAATGCACATCGCCATTGACTCGTGGACCGACCGTCAAGCACTCCTGGCGGGCGGCTTGACCGAGCGGCAGGTTGACGACCTCTGCCGCTCGGGGCGGTTACAACGCCTTCGGCCCGGCCGTTATGTCGACACCGCCTCGTGGAAAGCGATGACCGACGAAGACCGTCACCGAGTCCGGGCCCGAGAGTTGGCCGTCCTGTTCGCCGGACGGGCTGCGATCAGCCACGAGTCCGCCGCACTTCTCCACAGGCTGCAGTTGCCGCCGATCAACCTGGTCCGGGTGCATGCGACATGGCCAGGGAGTGCTGGGCGCCGGGGCACGTCGAACATCCATCCGCATCGCGGGCTGCTCGACGAAACAGATCTGGTCATCGTTGACGGAACTCTCGTCACCAGCGTTGCCCGGACGGTGTTCGACATCGCGCGTACGGCGATGCCGTCGGTGGCTGTTGCGGCGGCAGACTCGGCATTGCGCTCGGGCGCAGTCAGCCGCGCTGCGCTCAGGGCACTGCTCGATCGCAGTCGCCGGGTGACGGGCCATCGAAAAGCGTTGCATGTCATCGAGTTCGCCGATCCCCGTGCCGAAAGCGTCGGTGAATCCATCTGTCGCGTCCGGATGGCTCAGCTCGGAATCCCGACGCCGACCCCGCAGGCCGTGATCGGTGGAGTCGGGCTGGAGTTCGACCCTCGCGTCGATTTCGAGATCGACGGGTTCGGCACCGTGGTGGAATTCGACGGACGCATCAAGTACGGACGACTCGTTCCGGATGGCAAGTCAGCGGGCGACGTCGTCTTCGATGAGAAGAGGCGCGAGGACGCGATCCGTGCAACGGGCCGTGAATGCGTGCGGATCGTCTGGGATGAACTGCGGTTGGATCGTTACCCGGCTCTGCTTCCCCGGTTCGCTTCCGCCTTCGGTCGAGCCGGGCATCCCACCTGGCAGCCCGGACACCGACAATTCCTGACGCGATGACCGGGTTGCGATCCTGCGACCGGTATGACGGACCCTTCCACCGGTATGAGCCACCGTGCACCGGTATGTCCGCCCGCAGTACTACCGGTGCAGACCAGCTCATACCGGTCGTCCGCAGGCGCAGATCAGCTCATACCGGTGGCCCGCCTGGTGCAGACCAGCTCATACCGGTCGCCCGCTGGCGCGGGGCCAGCTCATACCGGTGGGGCGCCTGGCGCGGGGTCGGGCACAGCAACCTCCACAGGCAGACGCTGGGGACAGAGACCTCGGCATGCCTGTGACACAAGTCCTCCGCCGCACGAGCGGGCGCAAGCCCCTCCGCCGGTAGACTTGCAACCGCTGCACTGCGTCGGAATCGACTCGGGTGGCTGCCGTGGCCCCGCGCCGCGGCTTTTGTCATGCTCCCGGTCAGTACGCCAGCCGGGGGTTCCGGCCGCCACCACGGGGCCCCCGTCAAAGAGGAGTTCTCCCGCTGTGGCTGTTAGGTCAGATCTGCGAAATGTCGCCATCGTCGCCCACGTCGATCATGGCAAGACCACCCTGGTCGACGCCATGCTCTGGCAGTCGGGGGCCTTCCGGGTCGGATCGGCGCACACCGACCGGGTGATGGACTCGAACGATCTGGAGCGCGAGAAGGGCATCACCATTCTCGCCAAGAACACGGCAGTGCACCGCGGCGACATGATCATCAACATCGTCGACACCCCCGGCCACGCCGACTTCGGTGGCGAGGTGGAGCGCGCACTGATGATGGTCGACGGCGTCGTGCTGCTCGTCGACGCGTCCGAAGGTCCGCTGCCGCAGACCCGTTTCGTGCTGCGCAAGGCCCTCGAGGCCAGGCTCCCGGTGGTGCTGGTCGTCAACAAGACGGACCGCCCGGACGCCCGCATCGACGAGGTCGTCGACGAGACCTATGCCCTGTTCATCGATCTCGACGCCGATGACGAGCAGATCGAATTCCCGATCGTCTACTGCGCCTCCCGCGCGGGCCGGGCCAGCCTGAACAAGCCGGCCAACGGCGAGATGCCCGACCACGAGAACCTGGACCCGCTCTTCGACGTGCTGCTCAAGGCCATCCCGGCCCCGGCCTACACCGAGGGCGCGCCACTGCAGGCGCAGGTCACGAACATCGACGCCTCCCCGTTCCTCGGCCGGATCGCGATGTGCCGGGTCATCGAGGGCACCATCACCAAGGGCCAGCAGGTCGCCTGGATGAAGCTGGACGGAACCGTCGTCCGCACCAGGGTCAGCGAGCTCCTGATCACCGAGGCCCTCGACCGCGTGCCGGTCGAGTCCGCGTACGCCGGTGACCTGATCGCCGTCGCCGGCATGGCCGACATCACCATCGGCGAGACGCTGGCCGACGCGGAGAGCCCGGTGGCGCTGCCGCCCATCACCGTCGACGAGCCGGCCATCTCCATGACGGTCGGCATCAACACGAGCCCCCTGGCAGGCAAGGACGGCGGCAAGAAGCTGACCGCCCGTCAGGTGAAGAACCGGCTCGACCAGGAACTCATCGGCAACGTCTCCATCCGGGTCCTGAACACCGAGCGCCCGGACACCTGGGAGGTCCAGGGCCGTGGCGAACTCGCGCTGGCCATCCTGGTCGAGACGATGCGCCGCGAGAGCTTCGAGCTGACGGTCGGCAAGCCGCAGGTGGTGCTGCGCGAGATCGACGGCAAGAAGCACGAGCCGTTCGAGAAGCTGACCATCGACGTCCCGGAGGAGTACCTCGGCGCCGTCACGCAGTTGCTGGCCGTCCGCAAGGGCCGGATGGAGTCCATGACGAACCACGGCACCGGCTGGGTGCGCCTCGAGTTCCACGTGCCGTCGCGTGGCCTGATCGGCTTCCGTACCGACTTCCTGACCGACACCCGCGGCACCGGCATCGCCAGCACCCTCTTCGACGGCTACGGCCCGTGGGCCGGTGCCATGCGGGCCCGCGCGAGCGGCTCGCTGGTGGCCGACCGTCCGGGCAAGGCGACCCCGTTCGCCATGCTCAGCCTGCAGGAGCGCGGCGCCATGTTCGTACCGCCGACCACCGAGGTCTACGAGGGCATGATCATCGGCGAGAACTCCCGCGCCGACGACATGGACGTCAACATCACCAAGGAGAAGCAGCTCACCAACATGCGCAAGTCCTCGTCCGAGGAACTCGTGCACCTGGTGCCGCCCCGTTCGCTGTCGCTGGAGCAGGCCCTGGAGTTCTGCTCCGACGACGAGTGCGTCGAGATCACCCCGGTGGCCGCCCGTATCCGCAAGCTGGTGCTGAACGCCGGCGAACGCGCCCGCACCAGGAGCCGCAACAAGGTCTCCACCTGACCAAGCCCGAAGGCGACACCCGCCCGTTTAGGGTGAGCACATGGAAGACCGTGGACGGCGAGCACCTCGCCGCCCACGGTTTTTTCGTTCCACCGGCCGGCCGGCTTGCCAGACCCGAGGCGCGACGACCCACGTGCGACGTAAGAAGCTGCGCAGAAGGCCTCTGAGGGCCTCGGTACTGGCCCTGGTTGCCCTGCTGCTGGCCGCGTGTACGCCGCCCGGACTACCGGCGCCGATCGCGCCGGCATCCAGTGCAGCGGTCGGGACAAGTCCGGCCACCGCCTCGACGGTCACCATCGGGGTCGACGGGCTGGTCGAGGGCTTCAACCCCCATGCCATCGCCGACTACTCACCGGCGGACGCCGCGGTCGCGTCGCTGGTGCTGCCGTCGGTGTCGACGGTGGCCGCCGACGGCTCCCTCGAACTGGACCGGGACGTGGTGCGAACGGCCGTCGTCACCTCGACCGATCCGTTCACCGTCACCTACACGCTCGACCGGAACGCGTCCTGGTCCGACGGGACGCCCATCACCGCCGAGGACTTCAGCTATCTGCGTGATCAGATGCTGGTCCAGCCAGGCACGGTCGATCCGGCCGGCTATCGGATGATCAACGCGATCGTTTCCCGGGACGCGGGAAAGTCGGTCGAGGTCACCTTCAGCAGCAAGGTCGCCGACTGGATGGCGCTCTTCTCGCCGCTGCTGCCAGCGCACATCCTCAAGGACTCGCCGGGCGGTTGGACCGAGGGGCTGGCGGCCGGCATCCCGGTCTCCGGCAATCGGTACAAGATGCAGTCCTACGACACGGTGACCGGCGAGATCACGCTCGTCCGGAACGACAAGTACTGGGGGACCCAGCCAGGACCCAGCACCGCGATC
This sequence comes from Nakamurella sp. UYEF19, assembly GCF_040546275.1. Taxonomy (NCBI): domain Bacteria; kingdom Bacillati; phylum Actinomycetota; class Actinomycetes; order Nakamurellales; family Nakamurellaceae; genus Nakamurella; species Nakamurella sp. UYEF19. The sequence continues at coordinate 100,860 of NZ_JBEPNO010000014.1, forward strand.
CTGCGGTTGGGTACGACGACGGCGCTGATCGAGGCGCTGAGACGTGGTGATCTCCAGGCCGTGCTCCTACAGCCCGACGCGGCGAACCAGCGATCCCTCGACGCTGCAGTGCCGACCGACCGCCGGGTCACCGTCCCGCTGCCCGGCGCCGTCCAGCTGGTCTTCAACACCACCGGTGGTGCCGTCGCCGACGTCCGGGTCCGGCGGGCCATCGCCGCCGGCCTCGACCTGGCGGAGATCAGGGCCGTGCTGGACGGTGGCAACGCCGGCGGGAGCGCCGCGGTGCCCTCGCTGATCGCCCTCGGGTCGACGCCGCCGCAGTCGGCGACACCCCCGTCGAGCGCCATCATGACCGACGATGCGGCGGCAGCCGCGCAGGACCTCGAAGCTGCTGGCTACCACCGGGATTCCCTCTACGTGAGCAAGGACGGGCAGGTTCTGAGGTTGACGTTGACCTATCCGAGCACCGACCCCCGACTGGCGGCCGCCGCCGGACTCGTCCAGTCCCGACTGGCAGCCATCGGGATCGAGGTCGATCTGCTGCGGGACGAGCCCCGGGCAGTGGTGGACAACCGGCTGGCCAGGGGCACGGTCGACCTCGGCCTCCTGATGGTGCCCCGCGGGCCGAGCGATGCCATCGCCGCGGATTCGGCGTTCGGCTGCCCGCTGCCCGTCACCGGCACGGCGGTGCCGGCGACCGATCCGCTGCCACGGGCCGGCAACCTCTCCGGGTTCTGCTCGGAGGAGGCTCAAGCCCAGTTGGCCGACGGTCTCGGCGGTGTGGTCCCGGTCACACTGGACGGGCTGCTGGCCTCGGAGCTGCCGATCGTGCCCATCGGGAGGCAGTCGGCGGTGTTTGCGACGTCGGCCCGGATTGCCCCCCAGTTGGCCCTGGCCGGGCCGGGGTGGGTTTTCTCCGGGCCGTTGGCCGGCCTGGCCGCCTGGCCGTCGGATTGATCGAATCTGCGCGCCTGACCTGGACAAATCGACGTGCTTCGCTAAGTGGGCCGTAACTTCTGCGGTCCGCACGCCTGAACGGAAGAAGTCCTGCGTCCATCTGTGCCGGATCGCCCGGATGTCCGATTGGTGTTTCCCTGATGCTAACCACCGGTCACCTTTTGGTGACGATCACTGTTGTCGGCTGGCCCAGATGGTGAGAAGGTTCGTAAAGTCTGGCGGTCAGACACGACATGGTTGCTGTGTGATTCGCGGAATGCGACGGTCGATGGGGGCCGGCGTTGACGGATTGCGGAGCGCCCTTCAGGAGGATCCTTCATGACCAGAAAACGGGCAGTGACACTCACTGCTCTCGTCGCGACATCGGCTCTGCTGTTTGCCGCGTGCACCAGCTCGCCGGGACAGGCGACATCGACCACGCCGACCACGGCCGGTTCCAGCGCCGCGCCGGCAACCAGCGGCGCGCCCAGCTCGAGCGCGACCAACAGCGGCACGGTCAGCAGCGGACCGGCCAGCAGCGGACCGGCCACCAGCGGAGCGACCGGCAGCAGTGCGCCGACGACGTCCAACGAACCGGCCGGCGCGGATGGTTGCGGCAAGCCGCACGGCGCCTACACCGACCCGGGTACCGCAGCCGGAGCGGTGACCGTCGGGTTCAACGAGCTGTCGACCTCCTGGAACGCACAGTCCTCGCACGGCAACTCGGTCTACAACTCGAACGCCCTGTACCTGACCCAGGCGCAGAACTGGTACTACGACAAAGATCTCAAGCTCATCAACAACGACTCGTTCATGACCTGCAAGGTCACGTCGACGAAGCCGCTGACGATCGCCTACACCATCAACAAGGACGCCAAGTGGTCCGACGGGGTCCCCGTCTCCGCCGAGGACCTGCTGATGACCTGGATCAGCAACAGCGGAAACTTCAGCACCGGCGAGGTCAAGACCGACAAGGACGGCAACCCGTTGCCGTCCACGGGCAGCACCGTCGCCTTCGACTCCTCCAGCCCGGGTCTGGCGCTGATCAAGGCGTTCCCGACCATCTCGGCAGACCACAAGACCCTGACCACGGTCTTCACCGAGCCGTTCGTGGACTACCAGCTCAACCTGACCATCGGCGTCCCCGCGCACGCGGTCGCCGTGAAGGCCCTCGGCATCTCTGACCCGACGGCCGCGGTTGCCGCGCTGGTCAAGGCAGCTCAGACCAAGGACAACGCGTCCCTGGCGAAGATCGCCAACACCTGGAACACGGCTTTCGACTTCACGGCGCTGCCGTCCGACAAGTCCCTGTACCTGTCCGACGGTCCGTACATCATGTCGGACTTCAAGGCGAACCAGTTCCAGACGTTCACCATCAACCCCGCCTACACCTGGGGACCGAAGCCGTCCGTCGCGACCATCACCATCCAGTACGCACCGGACCCGACCGCGGCGGTCCAGTCGCTCGCCAATGGTGAGCTCCAGATCATCAACCCTCAGGCGACCGCGGATGTGCTCAAGGGCGCGACCGCGCTCGAGAGCCAGGGCGTCAAGGTCATCAACGGCAGTGGTGGCACCTACGAGCACGTCGACCTGGCCGAGAACAACAAGGGCCCGTTCGACCCGGCCACCTACGGTGGCGACGCCACCAAGGCGACCGAGGTCCGCACCGCTTTCCTCAAGACCATCCCGCGGCAGGACATCATCGACCGGTTGATCAAGCCGCTCAACCCGGCCGCGACGATCCGTAACTCCTTCACCCAGGTGCCAGGAGCACCCGGCTACGCCCCGATGGTCGCCGCCAACGGGATGAGCGCCTACGACAAGGTCGATCTGGCCGGCGCCAAGGCCCTGCTCGCGCAGGCCGGCGTCAAGACCCCCGTCAACGTGCGCTTCATGTACGCCGACAACAACCCCCGTCGCGCCAGCGAGTACCAGCTGATCGCGGCGTCGGCCAAGCAGGCCGGGTTCAACGTGATCGATGCGAAGAACGCGAACTGGAGCAGCCAGCTCACGAACACCAAGATTTATGACGCTGTCCTGTTCGGTTGGCAGAACAGCACCACCGGTGTCGCGCAGAACCCGCCGAACTTCCTGTCCGGCGCAGCGGGCCAGAACAACTTCTACGGGTACAAGAACGCCAACGTCGACAAGTGGATGAACCAGCTCAACGTCACCACTGACGCTGCGACTCAGACCAAGCTGCTGACCGACACGGAGACGCAGCTGGTCAAGGACGGGTTCGGGACGATCCTGTTCCAGTTCCCCGACATCACCGCTTTCGACTCGACGAAGGTCACCGGGGTGGGCGGTATCGCCCTGGTCCCGGGTGTCTTCTCGAACTTCTGGGAGTGGAAGATCGCCGGCTGATCGGATGATGTGCTAGACCGTCCTGGTCGGGACCCTCGTGGTCCCGGCCAGGACGGCCTGTTTGTTGCTGCAGACATCTGATCGGGATTCCCATTCTCTGCCGAGGAACGGCACCAGTGGGGACCAGCGCGAAAGGGACACACCCAGTGCTGACCTTCATCGTGCGGCGCATCATCGCCGCCATCTTCATCACGATCGGCGCGAGCTTCATCGCCTACATCCTGGTGGCCAACGCGGGTAATCCGCTGCAGAATGCCCAGGGTCTCCCCGCCTCGCAGCGCGCGAACGCGGTCGCGACCGTGACCGCGACCCTCCACCTGGACGTGAATCCGGTCTTCCGCTTCTTCATCTGGCTGAAGGGGGTTGGCGGCTGCGTCGTCGGCCAGTGCAATTTCGGGGTCAACATCCAGCAGACCCCGGTCAACGGGTTGCTGAGTGCAGCCCTCGGCCAGTCGATCAAGTTGATCCTGGCCTCCACCATCCTGGCCGTGCTGCTCGGCATCGCCATCGGTGTGGTCTCCGCGCTCCGTCAGTACTCGGGCCTGGACTACGCGGTCACCTTCCTGGCGTTCCTGTTCTTCGCGCTTCCGGTGTTCTTCATCGGCGTGATCCTCAAGGACCTGCTGGCGATTCGCTTCAATACCTTTCTCGGCAGCGGGGCCTCGTTCTCCTGGGCGGCCATCTTCATCTTCGCGGTCGTCTTCGCCCTGATCGCCTACTCCCTCGTTCCCGGAGAGTTCCTGCGGCGCTTGATGATCGGCGGCATCGCCTTCGTGATCGCGCTGGCCGCGATGTACTACATCACCGTCGAGCACTGGCTGTTGAATCCGTCCCTCGGACCGGTGGTGATCGCCGTGCTCTCGGTCCTGCTCGGTCTGGGCATCACCGTGCTCACCGCCGGGCTCTCGAACAGGAAGGCGCTCTACACCTCGATGACGGTCGCGGCCATCGGGGTGGCGCTCTGGTACCCACTCCAGTGGTGGCCGTTCCTGAACGGGATGTCCTGGGCCAAGATGATCCTGATCCTGGTGATCGGCGTCGTGGTGGGTGTCGCCGTCGGTTATGCCTTCGGCGGCGACGACAAGGGACTGTCGGCCCGGACCGGTGCGCTGACCGCCGTGGCGACCGGCTTCATCATCTTCGTCGACCGTCTCATGCGGGCCTGGCACAGCTATTCGATCAACCCCTCCATTGCCGGCCGACCGATCCGGACCACATTGCCCTCCACGCCAAATCTCAAGGGCGACTTCTGGATCCAGACCACGGACACCCTGACCCACCTCGTGCTGCCGACCATCACCCTGATGCTGATCTCGCTGGCGACCCACTCCCGTTTCTCCCGGGCGAGCATGTTGGAGGTGATGAACCAGGACTACATCCGCACCGCCAGATCCAAGGGTCTGACCGAGCGGACGGTCGTCATGCGGCACGCCTTCCGCAACGCGCTGATCCCGATGGCCACCGTGGTCGCCTTCGACATCTCCGGACTGATCGGCGGCGCCGTGCTGACCGAGCGGGTCTTCGGGTGGAAGTCGATGGGTTCTCTGTTCTCGCAGGGTCTGACCGACGCCGACCCGAATCCGGTGATGGCCTTCTTCGTGGTCGGTGCCCTCATCGCCGTTCTTGCCAACCTCCTGGCCGACATCGCCTATGCGGCCCTCGACCCCCGGATCAGGCTGAGCTGACATGACCGAACACATCAGTCCCGACCCCAGTCACGATGTCGTCCCGACGGAGCCCGGCGAAAGGGGCAGCCTCGAACAGCGGGAGGTCGCCGGACTCTCCCAGTCCCAGATCGTCCGCAAGCGCTTCTTCCGGCACCGTGGCGCCGTCATCTCGCTGACGGTGCTGGTGCTGATCCTGCTGCTGTCGGTCAGCTCGATCGGGTACGGACCGATCCCCGGGTGGTGGCAGCACAACTACTACGACGTCGTCGCTCCGGCGGACGGAGCCAGGGCCACGTTGTCGGTCTTCTGGATCGGCGGACACGACTTCTTCTCGATGGGCGCCTACCCGTTCGGGGCCGACGGGCAGCACGGGCAGGACAACTTCGCCCAGGTGATGCGCGGCATCCAGCAGACCCTGACCCTGGTGGTGATCACCGGAATCCTTTCCACTGTCCTCGGTGTGGTGCTCGGCGCCATCGCCGGGTACTACCGCGGCTGGGTCGATTCGGTGATCATGCGGTTCACCGACCTGATCATCACGCTGCCGGTGCTGCTGGTGACCGCCGTCCTCGGGTTCGTCTTCGAGGCCAGAGGGGTGATCCCGGTCGCCGTTGCGCTCGGTCTGCTGTCGTGGACCTCGATGACCAGGCTGGTGCGGGCGGAATTCCTGACACTGCGGGAGCGGGAGTTCGTCGACGCGGCCAAGGTCGCCGGTGCCTCGTCGGCCCGGATCATCTTCAAGCACATCATGCCGAACTCGGTGGGCGTCATCGTCGTCAACGCCACCCTGACGATCAGCAGCAGCATCCTGGTCGAGGCCGCGCTGTCGTTCCTCAGCTTCGGGATCCAGTACCCGGACGTGTCGCTGGGGTCGCTGATCTCGACCTACCAGGCGTCCATCCTGACGGGGGAGCCCTACCTGTTCTTCTGGCCCGGCATCTTCATCATCCTGATCGTGCTCTGCCTGAACTTCATCGGCGACGGACTGCGGGACGCCTACGATCCGCGGCAGAAGCGGATCCCGAAGGCGAGAGACCTGCGGAGGTCGAAGGCACTGGCCAGAACCACCCTGGACCCGGTCGAGGCCTGACGGCCATGCTCATGATCGTCGTGAACCGGCGAGTTTCCGAAGTACTGCCAAGGATCTGGTCAGAGCAGGGCGGACGCTGCGCAGCCGAGCACGAGCACCGCACCGGCGACCATGGTGCCGCGGTGGAGTCGGATCGGTGGTTGGCTGAACTCGAGACGTGGATCGTCGAGGAAGCCGAGATCCCGCAGTTCCTCCCACTGGCGACGCACCACCGCTGCGGCGGCGCCGGAGGCGCTGTCCGGATGGTCGCCGGGGCGGATGGAGCCCTCCGGACCGAAGGTGGATTCCGGCAGACCGGTCGCAGCCTTCCGGCTGATGCGGGCGGCGTTCATCCCGCCGGGCGCAGGAGCCGCCCAGGCCACGAACTTGCCGTAGGCGGTGTACAGGGTCAGGGCCCACTTGGTGTCGATCCGCTGGATGGACGGCCACGGCAGATCGATGGTGCGCAGGACGTTGACCACGTGAACGCCGGCCACGTCGACCGCCACCTCGGGGCGCCAGTAGGCGGCCCAGACCGCTCCGGACAGCAGCGCGAGCCAGGGCGTCGCGCGCAGGCCCGCTTCCGCACTCTGGATGAAGGCGGAGACGACGGCGATCGCCGACAGCGCCCAGATCGCGATGGTGAGCCACCGTCCGAAGGTGGGTCTGAAGATCTGGGCCGTCGTCGGGTCGGGGGAGGACACTCGACCATGGTGACACGTCCCGATCCGGATGCCCGTGGAGATCGAACCGCCGGCGTTCCCGACCAGAAGAGCTCCAGAACGACACATCGAGAAGGGCACCATGACTCACGCTGAGATCCCCGTCGACCCGACCAGGTCCGGACAGGTCGCACCGGTTCTTTCCGTCGACGGACTCGACATCGACTTCTGGGTCGACGGCACCTGGTACCCGGCGGTGGAACAGGCAAGCTTCCAGCTCTTCCCCGGCGAGGTGCTCGCCATCGTCGGCGAGTCCGGCTCGGGCAAGTCGACCATCGCGATGTCGATCATGGGTCTGCTGCCGAAGAACTCGAACGTGGACGGCTCGATCAAGCTCGGTGATCGTGAGCTCGTCGGTGCCTCGCAGCGGGCCTTCCGAGCGATCAGGGGCAAGGAGGTGTCGGTCATCTTCCAGGAGCCGATGACGGCCCTGAATCCCGTCTACACCATCGGTTTCCAGATCATGGAGATGCTGCGGACCCACCAGGCGATGGCCCCCTCGCAGGCCCGCAAGCGGGCCATCGAACTGCTCACCATGGTGGAGATCCCCGAGCCCGAACGACGTGTCGATGCCTACCCCCACCAGTTGTCGGGCGGACAGCGTCAGCGTGCGATGATCGCGCAGTCACTGGCGATGGATCCGCGCCTGCTGATCGCCGACGAACCGACCACCGCCCTCGACGTCACCGTCCAGGCCGAGGTTCTCAAGCTGATGCGCGATCTGAAGGACCGCCTCTCGGCCTCCATCATCCTGATCACCCACGACATGGGGGTGGTGGCCGACATGGCCACCCGGATCATCGTGATGAAGGAGGGGAAGATCGTCGAGACCGGCTCGGCGAGGGAGATCTTCGGCAATCCGCAGCAGGCGTACACCCGTGAGTTGCTGGACGCCGTCCCGCACCTCGGCTCGGTGGTCGCGAACGAGGGCGTCGAGGTGGCCGCGCACCTCGCCGACGAACTCGGGGTCACCCCGACCTCGGGGACGTTGACCAAGGCGGTCGAGGTCGACAAGACCAAGCGGGCGACTGCCCCGGCCGGGGTGCCGCTGGTGGTCGACCTGGTCGGTGTGGCCGTCGAGTACCCCAGTCGCGGACGTACCCCGGCGTTCCGGGCCGTCGATGATTTCACCCTGGCCATCGGTCAGGGGGAGGTCGTCGGCCTGGTGGGTGAGTCCGGCTCTGGCAAGACCACCATCGGCCGCGCGATCGTCGGGCTGCTGCCCTTCGTCGAGGGCAGCGCCTCGGTGGTCGGGACGAACATGGTGGGCGCCAAGGAGTCCGACCTGCGGAACGTCCGCAATGACGTCAGCTTCGTGTTCCAGGACCCGGGCTCGTCGCTGAATCCCCGTCTGCCGGTGGGTGAATCGATCGGCGAACCGCTGCTGTTGCGCAAGGTCGTGAGGGGGAAGAAGGCGCTGTCGGCGCGCGTCGAATCGCTGCTGGACCAGGTCCAGCTACCCCGCTCGCTACGGAACCGCTACCCGCACGAACTGTCCGGCGGGCAGCGTCAGCGGATCGGTATCGCCCGAGCACTGGCGCTGAGCCCGAAACTGCTGATAGCCGACGAGCCGACCTCCGCCCTGGACGTCTCGGTGCAGGCGAAGGTGCTCGACCTGTTCCAGGAACTGCAACGCGACCAGGGTTTTGCGTGCCTGTTCGTCTCGCACGACCTCGCGGTCGTCGAGATCCTGGCCCGCCGGATCGTCGTCATGCATCATGGCAAATTGGTCGAGATGGGGACCAGGGAGCAGATCCTGTCCAAGCCGCTCGACGACTACACGAAGCGACTGCTGGCCGCCGTGCCCGTCCCGGACCCGGACCAGCAGGCCGTTCGCCGCGAGCAGCGTGACAAACTGCTCGCCGCCGGTGTCGGCGTCGAGCCGGACGAGTTCGAGGTCTTCGCCTGACGTTCCACGCCGCGTCCGAATCGGATGTCTCGCTCTGGCGTTCCGCCGGACTGAGAAGCCTTGTCTACCTGTGCATGCTGGCCTTCGCCAGCTTCTTCCTGACGTTGTCCTGCCTGCCGCTCCACGCCATCTCCATCGGGGCCTCCACCGGTGCGGCCGGTCTGGTCACCACGGTGATGCTGGTCAGCACGGTCGCCACGCAGACCCTGGTACCGCTGATGGTGGGCCGCTTCGGGCTCTTCAGGGTGCTGGCTGTCGGTCTGGTGTTCCTCGGCGCCCCGGCACCCCTCTACACGGTCATGTCGCAGTTCTGGTGGGTGCTGGTGATCTCCGGCCTGCGAGGGGTCGGGTTTGCCGTCATCACGGTCCTGATGCCCCTGGTGGCCACCGCTCTCGTCCCGCTGCGCCGCCGTGGTGAGGCCATCGGGATCTACGGCCTGGCCATCGCGATTCCCAACCTGATCGGGGTGCCGATCGGGGTGGCTCTCACCTCTGCCGGGCAGTTCCGCTGGGTCTCCTTCGCCGCCGCGGCGCCGCTGCTGGCCCTGCCTCTGCTCCGACCCCTCGCGCGGTCGGTGCTGCCGGCGACCGATGGGTCCACCGCAGGCGTCCCGGCTCCTGACCGGCCGACCGGCGGCCGGGTGGTTCCTGACCGGCCGGCCGGCAACCGGGCCGCTCTCGAGACCCGGGCGGCGCTGCGGCCGGTGCTGACGATCACCGTCGTCCTGCTGGTGATGACCCTGTCCGGTGGCGGCGTGCTCACCTTCCTGCCGGTCGCCCGGCCCGACGGAGCCCTGGCCACGGTGGCACTGCTGGTCTTCGGGGCCTCCGGAGCAGTCAGCCGCTGGCGCGCGGGGCTGCTGGCCGACCGGTGGGGCAATCGCGTGTTGCTACCGGGGTCGGTGCTGGTGGGTGCGCTGGGTCTGGCGCTGATCGCGACCGGGCTGTCGGTGTCGTCATCAACGGTGGTGCTGGTCGGTGCGGCCGCACTGGGCAGCGGCTACGGCGCCCTGCAGAACGTCAGCCTGCTGGTGGCGTTCGCGCTGGCCGGCCCGACGAGAGCGGCGACGGCCAGCGCGATCTGGAACGCGGCGTACGACGCCGGCACCGCCATCGGCGCGCTCGTCGTGGGAATGGTGGCCGCGGCCGGTCCCGGATTCCCGTGGACGTTCGCCGGGTGTGCGGTCCTGATCACGCTGAGTCTGCCGCTGTGCCTCCGGGTCGTCCGCCGGCTCTGAGGTCACCCGCCGACCTGGCCGGGAGACCGGTGCCGAAACCCTTACGCTTGGCCCATGGCCCTTCGCCGCCTGTTGGCAGTCCACGCGCACCCGGACGACGAGTCGATCACCATGGGCGGCACCCTGGCCCGATATGCGGCGCAGGGCGTGGCGGTCACCCTGGTGACGGCGACGCTGGGGGAGGAGGGCGAGGTCATCGGCCCGGAACTCCAGGGTCTGACGGCCTGCATGTCCGACCAGCTCGGGGGCTACCGCTACACCGAGCTCCGCACCGCCTGTGCCGCGCTCGGCATCTCCGACTGGCGGCTGCTCGGCGGCCTCGGCGCCTTCCGCGATTCCGGGATGATCGGGACCCCTTCGGCCGATCATCCCCGTGCCTTCGTACGAGCTGCAGAGGGTGGTCCTGATCACGCCCGGGCGGTGGCGGCCCTGGTCGCCGTCATCGACGAGATCCGGCCGGACGTCCTGCTGACCTACGACGCCGACGGCGGTTACGGCCACCCCGATCACGTCACGACCCACCAGGTCGCCCTCGCCGCGGCAGCCGGACGGGTGCCGCGGGTGCTGGCGGTCGTGCGGCCGCGATCGGTGGCGGTGTCGGCCCTGGCCGCGATGCCGGTGCCGGCTGCATACCTCCCCGCGGTCCCGGCGGATCTGGGCTATCTGGCTGCGGACGGTGACGTCTCGGTGGCCGTCGACATCACCCGGTTCGTCGAGGCACAGCGGCTGGCGCTGGCCGCCCATGCCACCCAGCTGGAGTTGATCGAAGACGGTTTTGCCCTGTCCAACCGCATCGCCCAGCCGGGTTCGGACGTCGAGTACTTCAAGCTGCTGACCGGTCAGCCGATGCCCGCCGGACCTCGGGCCGACGACGTCTTTGCAGGTCTGACGTGAGGGTGCCGCCGGGAGTCGACCCGGTCACCGCGACCGGCGATCCGGGACCCGGCATCTTCGACTGGGTTCTCGTCGGTGCCCTGACGCTGTTGGCCGGCGTCATCGGCGTGTTCGGGATCTTCTTCCTCCCGCTCTACAACGGCTCGTTCCCGCTCCCGGTCGTGGTGCTCGCGGTCGGTCTCGCCCTGGCGGTGATCCCCAGGGTCGGCTACCGCCTGACCGGCCGGATGGTCGCCTCGATCCTCCCGGTGGTGCTGTGGTTCCTCGTCACCTTCGGCCTCTCGCTGACCAACAATTCGCTCTACCGCGGCGCCGCCCTTGCCTGGCGCGGCTGGCAGTTCGGGTTGCTCCTCGGCGTCGGCGGGCTGGCGGCCGCCGCCTCCATCGGCCTGCTGTGGGGCGATCACGTCCGCGTCGAGATGGCTGCCCGCAGTGGTGCCGGCTCCGTCCGGAGATGATGCAATCCGGCTTGCCGGCCCCCTGGGCCGGTGCAAGCCGCGTTCCAGACAGGGGATACTTGTTGGCGCCGCGGTGATTCGTCGCGCCGGGATCCTTCCGGTGCGGTCCGCCGGCTCTGCAAGCAGCAAGCCCGTTCGTACAACCCCGCGTGGAGACCAGCCGTGACCTATGTGATTGCCGAACCCTGTGTCGACGTCCTCGATCGGGCGTGTGTCGAGGAGTGTCCGGTCGACTGCATCTACGAGGGCGACCGCATGCTGTACATCCACCCCGACGAGTGCGTGGACTGTGGCGCGTGCGAGCCGGTCTGCCCGGTCGAGGCCATCTTCTACGAGGACGACGTGCCGGCTGCCTGGGGCGAGTACACCAGGGCCAACGTCGACTTCTTCAACGACCTCGGGTCGCCCGGTGGCGCGTCGAAGACCGGCAAGACCGGCACCGACGACCCCTTCATCACCGCGCTGCCCCCGATGGGCGAGGGTCACTGACAGGTGGCGCCGATCAGCAGACCGAGTCCGGGCGGACGGTTGCCACAGTTCCCGTGGGATCAGCTCGCCGACGCCGGTGAGGTGGCCCGTGCGCACCCGCAGGGCATCGTCGACCTCTCGGTGGGTACGCCCGTCGATCCGGTGCCGTCCCCCGTCAGGGCCGCGCTGGCCAACGCCTCGAACGCTCCGGGCTACCCGACAGTGCACGGGTCCGCCGAGCTGCGCCAGTCCTACTCGCAGTGGATGGACCGGAGCCACGGTGTCGGCAACATCGATCCGGTCTCCGTGCTGCCGACGATCGGTTCCAAGGAACTGGTGGCCGCGCTCCCCGTGCAGCTGGGCATCGGCGCCGGCGACGTCGTCGTCATCCCCGAGATCGCTTATCCCACCTACGAGGTCGGCGCGCTGATGGCCGGCGCGACGGTGGTCAGGGCGGACCGCATCTCGCTGGTCGGCCACCAGGCGCCGGCGCTGATCTGGCTGAACTCCCCGTCCAATCCGACCGGCAAGGTGCTGTCCACCGAGCACCTGGCGAAGGTGGTCGGCTGGGCACGATCGCAGGGCAGCATCGTCGTCTCGGACGAGTGCTACATCGACCTGGGCTGGGATTCCGCGCCGGTGTCGATCCTGCACCGGGAGGTCTGCGGCGGTGATTTCACCGGCCTGCTCGCGGTGCACTCGCTGTCCAAGCGGTCCAACATGGCGGGCTACCGCGCCGGGTTCATCTCCGGCGATCCGGAGCTGGTGGCGTCCCTGCTGGCGCTCCGGCGTCATCTGGGCTTGATGTTGCCGACGCCGATCCAGGCGGCCGCCGCTGCGGCGCTCGACGACGACGGGCACGTGATGGCCCAGCGCAACCGATACGGGGAGCGTCGGGCGAAGTTGATGTCGGCGTTCGAGAACGCCGGATTCTCCGTCGGGCACTCGGAGGCGGGCCTGTACCTGTGGTGCACCCGGGGCGAGCCGGCCATCGACTCGGTGAACTGGTTGGCGCAGCGCGGCATCCTGGTCGCCCCCGGCACGTTCTACGGTCCGGGCGGCGCCTCCCACATCCGGGTCGCCTTCACCGCCACCGACGAGCGCGTCGACAGCGCCGTGGCCCGCCTCTCCGCCTGACTGACCCCCCGCGCGCCGCGCTTATCAACTTCTTCGGCGCTCATGAAGTCGTCGCTTTCTGTCCCTCTGGTCCCATTTCGGCCAAGTTGATCAGCGCAATTCCGTTTCAATGGCCACGACGCCTGTGCTGATGGCTACAGGGTGACCGACTCGAAGTAGGTCTCCTGGTGGTTCTTCACCAGTTCCACGGTCAGTTCCTTCTGCTTGTCTCCGGTCGCCGGGTCGATCGAGAAACTCTGCCCGAGCGCTGACGTCGCCCCGTCGATGGTGATGCCGTCACCCGAGAACATCGCCTCGGTCACCCCGGCACGCGTGCCGTCGGAGGCGGCGATGGCGGCAAGAACGACCTGCATGGCAGCCACTCCGTACAGCGGATACGAACCGGAGGGTTCCGTCCCGTACTTCGTCTTGTAGGCGTTCAGCAGATTGGCGGCAACCGAGCCGCGATCGGCCAATTCAGAGGACACCAGTCCGCAGAACGTGAGGTACATGCCTTCGGACTGGGATAGAGCGAGCATATCGGTGTACCCGGTGAAACCATCCGGAGCTATCAGCTTGACCTTCGAATTGTCGCCCAGAACTGCCACCTTGTCCTTGATGAGCTGCCCTCCGTTGTTGTCGAAGATCCCACCGAGGTAGACGCAGTCCGCGCCGGTGGCCTTGATCTTTTCGAAAAGGGTGGTGTAGCTGCCCGACCTCGCTTTCCAGGTGGCCTGTCCGACGATCGAAATTCCCTCGACACCGGCAGCGGCAGTAAAGGCTGCGGCTACTCCCGCGCCGTACGTCTGCTGGTCGTTCAACACATAACATTTGGTGACGTGCAGTTTCTTGGCCGCCACCCGCGCCGCCGCATTTCCCTGATCGTCGTCGGTAGCCAGGACTCTGGCATAGTTCCGCTTCCCGGTCGGGTAGTACTTGTCCGGCTCACCGCTCTCCCATTTCTTGGTAAGACCGGGGTTGGTGTTCGCGTGCGAAACCATCAACATGGGGCCGGAAGGATCGGCATTCAATATGGGTACCTCTATTTTAGCGCACCCAGAATTGAAAGTGCCCACGACGGCCACCTCAGCGGTGTTCGCCACGTGCGCGGCTGCGTTCGCTGCGCATACCTTCTCGTCCCAGGCTCCCTTGGCCGCCGTCGAATTGTCGTAGGCCCTCAGCAGGATCTGATGGGTGCCGACGCGGTTGCCGATGCTGTCGAGGTAGAGCTGGATCAACTTGTTGGTCGAATCGGATTGAGCGGCACTCGAGCCCTGCAGTGGCAGATCGGTCGCGACGACCAGCGTGTCGACCCGGGCCGGATTGGCCGACACCGAGGGCGCGGTGGAGATCGACCCGGACGGCGGTGTCGACGGCTCGGACGTCGAGGAAGTGGCGTCCGACGACGCGTCAGCGGCTGATGACGAGGCGCTGGACGACGCGGACGCGGCGGATTGCGACACCCTGGACGACTCGGCAATCGAGGACAACGCGGCGGATGCCGGCCCGGCGACGCCGGTCACCGCAGTGGAGCACGCGGCGACGGACAAGCCTGCAGCAGCGGCCACGACCCAGAGCCGGGATCGAAAACGACGGAACGATCTCATGGTCGGTGGTCCCCTCCGCCGGCAGTAGCTGTCGGGGTTGCTACTGGAGCGACGCGGCCCAGGTCAGCGGATTCATCGATGCTTCACGAACCAGCGGCGACCATCGCAAGCTGCGGCTCAGTCGCGTGGGTAGGCGGCGTCGGCGGCGCGGTCGACGGCCTTCCAGGCCGCGGGGTACAGCTCGCGGGCGGCCATCTTCCGGCGGCGGCCACCCTCGATCACCCGTCCGGCGGCGACAGCCGCGGCCGGATCGTGGGACGCGGCGACCATCAGGCGCAGCTGGTCCTCGAGGACGCTGGCGTCCTGGTGATCGCCGAGCACCTCCTGGAAATGCGCGAGCGCCTCCAGGAATTCGCTCATCCGGCGAGACTTCGGCTGAAGCTCCGCGGTGTACCTGGCCCGTTTGCCCAGAATGCGCAGCTCGTGCAGGTCGTCATCGGGAGGGTCGCCGTCGAACTTTTTGACCAGACGCCGGTGGGCCTTGGCCAGCCTGCCGAATTCTGCGGCCCCGAGCTCGGCCAGATCGGCCCACGGGTCGGCGACCGGTGGCCGTTCGACGGCACGGTCCAACTCCTCGAGCAGCGACCGATAGGACGGCTCGTCGAGCTGGGCGACGAGCGCCTTGCGCGCCACACCGCGGTCGGCGTCCAGCGAGCCGATCAGCCGTTCCAGGGCTGCCGTATCCGGCTCGCCGAGAGCTGTTGCCTCGCTGTGCATCCGGTCGATCATGACGTCGAGATCGCGCACTTCGCCCAGTGCCCTGGCCAGATCGGCGAGGTCCAGTCTGAGTCCGTCGGCGGCCTGCGCGTCCAGCGCCGGACGCGCAGCCTTGAGGTAGGCGCGTATCCGCCGGGTGGCCACCCGCATCTGGTGCACGCTCTCCAGGTCTCCGCCCGCCCGGCTGCCGGCCTCGTTCGCCCGGATCGCCGTGCCGGCCTTGCCCAGCACTGCAGACAGTGCGTCGGCGATCTCGGTGGGGATCAGTCCCGGGCGGCGTGGCGCCGGTCGCGGCGGCGCGAGGGCGGCACCGGGGTCGGCGTCGGAGGACCTCCCGGCTCGAAGCCCCTCTGCCGCAACCTCTCTCGGATCTTCGGGAGATCGCATGGCTACTGGGCGTGCAGCACGGAGTTGAGCCCGCCCCAGCTGCCGGTGCGGGGTAGTGCCTCCACCCCGCCCGTCAGCGAATTGCGGCGGAACAGCAGCCCTGCCATGCCGGAGAGCGCACTGGCCTTCACGACCGTGGCCTGCCCGTCGGCCAGCAGGGTCAGCTTGGTCCCGTAGGTGAGGTAGAGCCCTGACTCGATGACGCAATCGTCGCCGAGCGAGATCCCGACGCCGGAATTGGCACCGAGCAGGCAACCGGCCCCGATGGTGACCTGCTCCTTGCCGCCGCCGGACAGCGTGCCGATGATCGAGGCGCCGCCGCCGATGTCGCTGCCGTCGCCGACCAGCACCCCCTGCGAGATCCGGCCCTCCACCATGGAGGTGCCGAGAGTGCCGGCGTTGAAGTTGCAGAAACCCTCGTGCATGACGGTGGTACCGGCGGCCAGGTGGGCGCCCAGCCGCACCCGATCGGCGTCCGCGATCCGTACGCCGGCCGGCACCACGTAGTCCGTCATCCGGGGGAACTTGTCCACGCCGTGGACGGTGAGCCGGTGCCCGGCCACCGCGGCGGTCAACCGGACCTGCTCGACCGTGTCGACCGGGACCGGCCCGAGCGAGGTCCAGGCGTTGTTCGGGAGCAGTCCGAACACACCGTCCAGGTTGATCGAGCGGGGCAGCACCAACCTGGTGGACAGCAGGTGCAGTCGCAGGTAGGCATCCGCGGTGTCGGTGGGCGCGTCGGCCAGCGAGGTGATGGAGGTGTCGATCGCGACTACGTCGACACCGCGGATCGCGTCGTGCCGTTCGGCCGCCGAGAGATCCGGCTGACCCGTTGGCGGCTGCCCGTCCGTCACGAGAGTCGGGGCCGGGTACCAGACGTCGAGCACGACACCGTCGGTGGTCCGGGTGGCCAGACCGGCGCCGTTGGCCCCGACGGGCCGGCTGCTGGGCTGGGCTGGATCGGCCTGGACGGCGACGGTCTCGGTCATACCGGAGAGCCTATCGAGGGTCAGCCGGTGGTGATGGACACCCGGCCCGCGGGAGCGGTCGAGGTGGCGGGTCCCCAGGCGTGGTCGGTCCAGGTCCGGTTGTCGACGGTGACCCCGGTGACGGCGAATCCGGTCCCGTGGGCGACCGCCCAGGCCGCCAGGGCGCGGCCGGCCTGACCCGCCTGGACCCCGCGGACCGCGATCGTGACGGTCGCGGTGGAGCCGGTGATGGCCACCACCCGCAAGCCGCCGAGTTCGGCCTGGGCGGCGCTCAGGGCGGAGGCCAATGCCGGCCCAGCGGACGAGCTGCCGGCCAACGCCTTGCGCGCCGGAGCATCGGCGGAGGGCGCGAGCGCGCCGGCGATGCAGCTCAACTCGAGTGGGGCGGTACCGCCAAGGGCGGCGGCCAGCGTCTTCGCCTCGCCCTCCCACTTCGCGTAGGCGTCCGGGAAGCCCGAGAACTGGACCGCCTGGGCGGCTTTCGTCAGCGACATGGTCTGCCAGCCGGTGACTTCCAGGAGTGCGTCGTAGAACTTGCCGGAGGCGTAGACCGGGTCGAGGATCTGCGTCGCCCTGCCCCAACCCTGGGAGGGTCGCTGCTGGAAGAGCCCGACCGAGTCGCGGTCGCCGTTCGGCAGGTTGCGCAGGGTGGATTCCTGGAACGCGGTGGCGAGGGCGATGATCCGGGCCTGCTGCGGCAGACCCCGGGACAGGCCGACGGCGTTGATGGTCGATGCGTTCTGCAGCTGGGCTGCGGTCAGGTAGACGGGCACCGCGACGGTCGGATCGGTGGTGACCGAGCTTGCCGCGCTCCCGCTCGCCGAGCTCCCGACGAGCGGGACGGTGCACTCCGGTCCGGCGGCCGTCGAACCCGAGCCGGACAGTGCCTTCACACCCACGACCACTCCGACGACGATGACGGCGATCAGCACGATCGCGGCGAGGGTCAAGGCGATCGGCTTGCGCACTCGGCAACCGTACTGGGCGCCGGCGTAGGTTTCTGTGATGCCAGTTCTGGACCTCGACCTCGTCGCCGACCCGGCCGACCTCACGAAGACCCTCGTCGACATCCCCTCGGTCTCCGGGACGGAGGGGCCGATCGCCGATGCGGTCGAGCACGCGCTCAGTCGGATCGGGCGGTTCGAGGTCGTCCGGCTGGGCAACTCCGTGCTGGCCAGGACGGCGCTCGGGCTGCCGACCCGGGTGCTGCTGGCCGGTCATCTGGACACCGTCCCGATCGCCGACAACGTGCCGTCCCGGCTGGACGGCGACACCCTGCACGGCTGCGGCACCACGGACATGAAGTCCGGGGACGCGATGCTCCTCCACCTGGCCGCCACGCTGGAGAACCCCTCCCGTGAGCTGACTCTCGTGTTCTACGAGTGCGAGGAGATCGAGCACGAGCGGAACGGACTGACGAGGATCGAGCGGGAGCTGCCGGACTGGCTGGCCGCGGACCTCGCGATCCTGGGGGAGCCGACCAACGGCCAGGTGGAGGCCGGCTGCCAGGGCACGGCGGCGATCGCCGTCACCACCCGCGGTCGACGGGCCCACGCCGCCCGATCGTGGTTGGGCGACAACGCCATCCACGGCGCCGGCGAGGTGCTGGACCGGCTGCGCGCGTTCCGGCCGCGGTCCGTCGACATCGACGGGTGTCTCTACCGCGAGGGCCTGAACGCGGTGGGGATCTCCGGAGGGGTGGCGTCCAACGTCATTCCTGACGAATGCGTCGTCAGGATCAACTTCCGGTTCGCTCCGGACCACAGCGCCGACCAGGCGGTCGAGCTCCTGAAGGAGCTGTTCGACGGATTCCAGGTCGACGTCCTGGACACCGCCGCCGGCGCCCTGCCCGGCCTGGCCGCCCCCGCCGCTGCGGAATTCGTGGCGGCAGCCGGTGGGGCGGCAGTGGCCAAGTACGGCTGGACGGACGTGGCAAGGTTTGCCGCCCTTGGTATCCCGGCAGTCAACTACGGACCGGGAGACCCGTCCCTCGCACACACCCGCGAGGAATGGGTCTCCCGCCGTCAGATCAGGGAGATGACGGAAGTCCTCCGGACGTTCCTGTCCTGACCGGCTCAGTGCTGGACGGGAGTGCCGAGCGGAAGGCCGGCGCCTCCCGTGGTCTGGATGCACGAATCGACGAAGATGTATGCGCCCACCGCTGCGAAGGCCAGTGCGAGGTACCCGCCGAGGTACCCCATCCCGGTCGAGGCGCTCGCGGTGGCGATGAGCGTGGCGATCAGCGACAGGTCGATCAGCACGAACACCGCGGTGAAGGCCAGCGGCAGGCGCAGCGTGCCGACCGTCAGCAGCACGATCACCACCAGCCAGGAGATCAGGAACAGCTCGACGGTCGAGGTCACATCGGCGGCGGCGACCGCATACCAGTTGTGGGTCAGGCCGAGGATCAACGCTGCGTAGCTGAGCCAGAACCCGGCGAAGATCGCGAAGATCCCCGCGACCGCACTCTGTCCGAGGGAGATGGCCCACACCGCTGCGAGCAGGGTGCCCAATCCGGTGGCGGCCAGGATGATGGCCAGCGGTGCGCCGCCCCCCGCGGCCGAGACGAAGCCGACCTGTTGCAGGCCAAGGGCTATCGATCCGACGGCGAACAGTGGTACGCCGACGATGGCCGGATTGCCCACCGGTGCGGCGGGTTCGGGCTGGACGGGAGCGGGGACCGGACGTTCGGCGGCCGGGGTGGGGGTGATGGTGGCTGTCATGGAACTCCTTCGGTTCGCTTTCGCGGTGTCGGCCGCTCATCGTCGAGCGGCCCCGAGGCCGGCGCGTGGTGGTCCGGGCGTCGGTCACCGCCCCGCGACCGAATGATCGGAGGGAGTGGCCGGTGCCGTGTTCCGCGGAGCGGAGGTCACCGTCCTGCGTGCGTCGTGCGCATCGTCGTGCAGATCACACCGCACGTCCGGCAACGGAAGTCGTCTCTTTCTGAGACAACGCGTTAGTTGCTGCGCCGGCGGCAGCGATCCATCCCACGTCGCGATGTCGGCCGGTCACCGCAGGCGGGCCACGGGTGACGCTTACTGTGGCGACGTGACGAACGACAACACACCCCAGCCTGTCGGCGAGCAGGACGTCCGCGCGGAGACGTCCGGCGAGAAACACCGCGGACCGGTGGTGCTACGCGGAACCCAGTCCGAGAGCACCAGCACGACGGATCAGCGGCTGCTGGACTCACGGGGACCGACCGACTGGGTGCACACCGACCCGTGGCGGGTACTGCGCATCCAGGCGGAGTTCGTCGAGGGGTTCGGCGCACTCGCCGGTCTGCCGCGGGCCGTCACCGTGTTCGGCAGCGCCAGGACCAAGCCCGACAACCCCGAGTACAGCAAGGCGATGGAGATCGGCGGTGCGCTGGCCAAGGAGGGCTTCGCCGTCATCACCGGCGGCGGTCCCGGAATCATGGAGGCGGCCAACCGTGGGGCGAAGGAGGCCGGCGGCCTGTCGGTCGGCCTCGGCATCGAGCTGCCGTTCGAGCAGGGCATCAACCGATACGTGGACCTCGGGATCAACTTCCGCTACTTCTTCGCCCGCAAGACGATGTTCGTCAAGTACTCGCAGGCGTTCGTCTGCCTGCCCGGCGGGTTCGGAACGCTCGACGAGCTCTTCGAGGCGCTGACCCTGGTGCAGACCAAGAAGGTCACCAAGTTCCCGGTGGTGCTGTTCGGCTCCGAGTACTGGGGCGGGCTGGTCGACTGGATCGAGAAGTCGGTGGCCGGCGCCGGCAACATCGGCCTGCCCGACATGGCCCTCCTGCACGTCACCGACGACGTCGACGACATGATCCGCGTCGTCCACGACGCTCACGCCGCCTGGGTCGCCGCCCACTGACCCCGGCTGCCGCGCTTATCAACTTCGCCTGCGCTCATGATCGGGTCGATTTGCTTCACTCGCGTCACAAAATGGGCACGTTCCGCAGCGCGGTCGAAGTTGATAAGCGCGACGGGGCGGCGCGGGATCGACTCGTGGAAGAATGACGAACGTGTTGCGTTGGATCACCGCAGGGGAATCACATGGACCTGCACTCGTCGCCGTCCTCGAGGGGCTGCCTGCCGGCGTACCGGTAGCTACCCCTGACATCGCCGTACAACTGGCCCGACGCCGGCTCGGCTACGGCCGCGGCGCGCGGATGAAGTTCGAGCAGGACGTGGTGTCGCTGCTCGGCGGCATCCGCCACGGACTGACCATCGGCGGTCCCATCGCGGTGCAGATCGGCAACACCGAGTGGCCCAAGTGGGAACAGATCATGTCCCCGGACCCGGTGGACCCCGACATCCTCGCCGGTCTGGCCCGCAACGCGCCGCTCACCCGCCCGCGCCCCGGCCACGCCGATCTCGCCGGCATGCAGAAGTACGGGTTCGACGACGCCCGCCCGGTGCTGGAGCGTGCCTCGGCCCGGGAGACCGCTGCCCGGGTCGCGCTCGGGACCATCGCCCAGCACTTCCTGCGCGAGGTCCTCGGCGCCGAGGTCGTCTCGCACGTCGTCTCGATCGGTGACGCCGATGCGATCGACGGGCCGCTGCCCACCCCGGCAGACCGGGAGACCATCGACGCCTCGCCGGTCCGGGCGCTCGACCAGCGCTCGACCGACATCCTGGTCACCGAGATCGAAGCGGCCAAGGCCGACGGCGACACCCTCGGTGGCGTGGTCGAAGTGCTCGTCTACGGTCTGCCGCCCGGGCTCGGCTCGTTCGTCCAGGGCGATCGCAAGCTGGACGCCCGACTCGCCGCCGCTCTGATGGGCATCCAGGCCATCAAGGGTGTCGAGATCGGTGATGGGTTCGCCACCGCCCGCCGTCGCGGCTCGAAGGCCCACGACGAGATCGACCCCCGTCATCCGGGCGTCACCCGCCGTTCCAACCGCGCGGGCGGCATCGAGGGCGGCATGACCAACGGCGAGGTCCTCCGGGTGCGCGCCGCCATGAAGCCGATCTCGACGGTGCCGCGCGCGCTGGCCACCGTCGACGTGGTGACCGGTGATCCGGCCGTGGCCATCCACCAGCGCAGTGACGTGTGTGCGGTACCCGCCGCCGGTGTGGTGGCCGAGGCGATGGTCGCGCTCGTCGTGGCCGATGCGGTGGTCGAGAAGTTCGGCGGCGACTCGGTGACCGAGGTGCGGCGCAACGTCCGCGCCTATCTGGACACCCTCACCGGAACCCTGCCGATCCCCGCGGACCAGACGACCGCGGACACCGCCGCGGCCGCTTCCTGAGACGGCGTCACGACGGTGACGGCCGGGAACGCGACGGAGTCGGCATGGCGTCCCGGGCCGGGGACCGCTGCCGACCGGGCCAAGGCCGTTGCGCAGCGCGAGGCTGCGGGACGTGGTGAGAACGCTTTCGCGCCAACGGGAACGCGTCCGGCAGTGGTTTTGGTCGGTCCACCCGGCTCGGGCAAAACCACCGTCGGATCAGCGATCTCGCGAATGACCGGCCTGCCGATGCGCGACACGGACGCGGACATCGAGGCCCGAGCCGGCCGGAGCATCCCCGACATCTTCTTGGAGGACGGCGAATCGGGTTTCCGGACGCTGGAACGGGAGGCCGTCGCTGTGGCTCTGGGCGAGCACCACGGTGTCCTGGCCCTGGGGGGCGGCGCGGTACTGGCCGCCGAGACCCGAGAGTTGTTGGTGGGCCACGATGTGGTCTTCCTGAACCTGTCGATGCCGACCGGCGTCCGCCGGACGGGTCTGGCCGTCAATCGACCACTGCTGGCCGGGATCAATCCGCGCGCCACCTACAAGGCTCTGCTCGAGGCCCGGCTGGTCTTCTACCGGGAGACGGCGCGCGTCGAGATCGAAACCGATCAGCTGAGCGTCGCCGACGTCGCGAGACTGATCATCGAGAAGTTGGAGCTGGTATGACGAGTGCCGTCAGCGATCCCGTGGTCGTCCAGGTGGCGGGGCCGTCGCCCTACCAGGTCACCATCGGCCGCGGCCTGCTGGACGAGTTGGTCGCCGCCGCCACCTCGACCGGACAAGCCGGTCGTGCCGCGTTGATCCACGCCCCGACCCTGGCGTTGACCGCCGAGGCCATCCGAGATGCTCTGGAGTCGGCCGGGATCAAGACGCATCTGCTGGAGATCCCGGATGCCGAGGACGGGAAGTCCCTCGAGGTGCTGGGTTTCTGCTGGGACGTGTTCGGTGAGATCGGGCTGGAGCGCAGCGATCTCGTCCTGGGCCTCGGCGGAGGCAGCGTCACCGATCTGGCCGGCTTCGCCGCGGCCACCTGGATGCGTGGGGTTCGCGTCATCCAGGTACCGACCACGCTGCTCGGGATGGTGGACGCGGCCGTCGGCGGAAAGACCGGGATCAACACCGGCGCGGGCAAGAACATGGTGGGCGCGTTCTACGAGCCGGCCGCCGTCGTCGTCGACCTGGCCACATTGGAGTCGTTGCCGCCCAACGAGTTGGTCGCCGGTATGGCCGAGGTGGTCAAGTGCGGCTTCATCGCCGACCCGGAGATCCTGACGTTGATCGAGGCCGACTCCGCTGCCGCCGTCGATCCGTCCGGTCCGGCACTGGCCGAACTGGTGCGGCGGGCCATCACGGTGAAGGCCACCGTCGTCGCCGCCGATCTGAAGGAGTCCGATCTGCGCGAGATCCTCAACTACGGGCACACTCTCGCCCACGCGATCGAGAAGCGGGAAAAGTTCCGCTGGCGTCATGGGGCCGCGGTGTCGGTCGGTCTGGTCTTCGCGGCCGAGCTCGCCAGGGCCGCCGGACGGCTGGACGACGTCACCGCCGACCGTCATCTGGAGGTTCTGCACATGCTGGGCCTTCCCACCACCTACGACCCGGATGCGTTGGGCGAGTTGGTGAAGATCATGGGTTCGGACAAGAAGACCCGCTCGGGGGTGCTGCGATTCGTGGTGCTCGATGGTCTGGCCAAGCCCGGTCGGCTGGCCGGGCCGGACCCGTCGCTCCTCGCTGCGGCCTACTCGGTGATCGCCGGCCGGGCGAAACCTCCTGGCCTCGTGCAGTTGTGACGTCTCAATGCGCACTCCACCCCACAGAGCGGACGCCCCGATGAACAAGGTCCTCGTCCTGAACGGCGTCAACCTCGGGCGGCTGGGCACCCGGGAGCCGTCCGTCTACGGATCGACCAGCTACCCGCAGTTGGCCGCTTCCCTGGTCGCTCGCGGCTCGGCGCTGGGCCTGGACGTCGAGGTGCGGCAGACCGACGACGAGGCCGAGATGATCGGCTGGCTCCACGAATCCGCCGACGCCGGCACACCGGTGGTGCTCAACCCGGCTGCCTGGTCGCACTACTCGATCGCCCTCCGGGACGCGGTTGCCCAACGCACGGCGCCGCTGATCGAGGTGCACATCAGCAACGTCCACACGCGCGAGGAGTTCCGTCACCACTCGGTGGTCTCCGCGGTCGCGACCGGGGTGATCGCCGGTCTCGGCGTCGACGGCTACCGACTGGCGCTGGAACACCTGGCCCACGGATTCGACGCGCAGAGTTCGGAGGCCGCCCGGTGAACGCTCGCGCGGAGAGACAGGATCACACATGAGCGACAAGTTGAATCGGCGCCGCGCTCTGCGGGGACTGCTGGCCGACGCCGGGCTGGACGGTCTGCTGGTCACCGATCTCATCAACCTCCGTTACCTCACGGGGTTCACGGGTTCCAACGCCGCCTTGCTGATCCGTGTCGAGGGCGATGAGCAGTCGCTCTTCTGCACCGACGGTCGCTACGAGGTGCAGTCGGCGGCGCAGGTCCCCGATCTGCCGCGCATGATCGACCGTCCGTGCGATCTCGCCCTGTTGGCGCAGGCCTCGGGCCGGGTCGGCTTCGAGGCTCAGTCGGTGTCCGTCTTCCAGTCCGGAGCGCAGCGCACCGCCGCCGCCGCCGACGTGGAGCTCGTCGACACCGTCGATCTGGTCGAGCGGCTCCGGGCGATCAAGGATCCGGGCGAGATCGACGCGCTGCGCACCGCCTGCGCGGTGGCCGATCGTGCGCTGGCCGAACTGATCGAGGCCGGCGGAATCCGTCGCGGCCGGACCGAGCGTGACGTCGGCCTTGACCTGGACGAGCGAATGCGTCGCCTGGGTGCCTCCGATCCGGCGTTCGAGACGATCGTCGCAGCGGGGGAGAACTCCGCCATTCCGCACCACCGGCCGACCTCGCGTCCGCTGAAAACCGGTGACCTGCTCAAACTGGACTTCGGAGCCGCGGTGGCCGGCTATCACTCGGACATGACGAGGACCTTCGTGCTGGGCCGCCCGGCCGACTGGCAGATCGAGATCTACACGCTGGTGGAGGCCGCGCAGCAGGCTGGACGCGACGCGGCCGTGGTCGGCGCGACCGGTGGTGAGGTCGATGCCGCAGCCCGGGATCTGATCACCGCGGCCGGCTTTGGGCCGCAGTTCGCCCACGGACTCGGGCACGGGGTGGGGTTGCAGGTGCACGAAGCACCGAGCCTGGCTCGCGGCCAGGCGGGTATCATCAGCGCAGATATGTGTGTCACCGTCGAGCCAGGTGTGTACCTGCCGGGTCGAGGCGGTGTTCGCATCGAGGACAGCGGCGTGGTCCGGGCGATCGACGGCCTCGACCGGGAGTTCTCCGGCCCCGGCTACGAGGTGCTCACGCTGACATCGCGCGACCTCGTCGTCCTCTGACACGTCATCAACGAAAGGCACTGCGACCACCTCATGGCTTCCACCAGCGACTTCAAGAACGGCCTCGTCCTCAACCTGGAGGGCGTGCTCTGGACGATCACCGAGTTCCAGCACGTCAAGCCGGGCAAGGGGCCGGCCTTCGTCCGGACCACCCTGAAGAACGTGATGACCGGCAAGGTCGTCGACAAGACGTTCAACGCGGGCATCAAGGTCGAGTCCGCCACCGTCGACAAGCGCGACATGACCTTCCTCTACAAGGACGGGTCCGACTTCGTGTTCATGGACAAGGACACCTACGACCAGATCAACGTGACCGCGCCGGTTGTCGGATCGGTCGCCGATTACCTGCTGGAGAACCAGGAGGCGATGGTTGCCACCCACGACGGCGTGGTGCTCTTCGTCGAGCTGCCGGCCTCGGTCGAGTTGCTCGTCGCGCATACCGATCCCGGTCTGCAGGGCGACCGCTCCACCGGTGGCACCAAGCCGGCGAAGCTGGAGACCGGTGCGGAGATCAACGTTCCGCTGTTCCTCAACACCGGGGACAAGATCAAGGTCGACACCCGCGACGGCCGCTACCTCGGTCGCGTCAACAGCTGACGTGACCTGTCCTCAGAACCAACACGACCTGCGTCGTCCAGACCGGTCGCGCTGATGTCCGCACGTTCCAAGGCGCGCAAGCGTGCGCTCGATGTGCTCTACGCCGCGGATGCCCGCGGCGCTGATCCGCTCGACGTGCTCGGTGAGCGCATCGACTCCGAGGAGGCAGCGCCTCTCGGCGAGTATGCCGAGACGCTGATCCGCGGATATGCCTCCCACCAGGGCCGCATCGACGACCTCCTCAGCGAGCATGCCGAAGGGTGGACCCTGGACCGGATGCCCGCCGTCGACCGTGCCATCCTGCGGATCGCCGTCTACGAGCTCGTCTACTCGCCCGACGTCCCGGCTCCGGTCGCGGTGGACGAGGCGGTCGAGCTGGCCAAGAGCCTGTCGACCGACAACTCACCGCGGTTCATCAACGGTGTGTTGGGCCAGATCCTGCTCATCGCCCCGGAGCTCCGCCGGGTGTAGTGCATCTGATGCGTGACGGCTCCGGTACGCGGGCCGTCCCGTGGTTCGGCGCGACCGTGGTTCTGCCCGTCCCGTGGTTCGGCGCGACCGTGGTTCTGCCCGTCCCGTGGTTCGGCGCATAAGCTCTTCCCGGCGCGTACGAAAATGCCCGTTCTCAGGCCCTGACGGGCGAAAACGGGCACTTCTGTCTGCGCAGGGCCGATCGGTATGCGCACCAAACGGCGCACGCTGCCAGGCGAAGGGCTACTCGAGCTCGGTGCCGGCGGGTAGAACGCCCCAGCCGACGAGCTGCTCGGTCAGGCTCTCCGGGGACATGTCGTAAATGACAGCGAGTGACCGCAAATCCTCGGCACGGATCGTCAGCACCTTGCCGTTGTAGTCACCTCGCTGGGACTGGATCGCGGCGGCGTAGCGAGCCAGCGGACCGGCCTGGTGAGCGGGTAGTTCGGACAGTCGATGAAGGTCGATGACGAGCTTCGGGGCCGGCATCCCACGGCGTGAGGCGCGCGCGTCGGGCAGCAGCTCGGCGACTGGAACGCCGTAGAACTCCGCGAGTTCTGCCAGCTTGGCGACGGTGACGGCCCTGTCTCCGCGTTCGTAGGACCCGACGACGACCGCCTTCCAGCGGCCCTCCGACTTCTCCTCCACGCCGTGGAGACTCAGACCCTGCTGGGCGCGGATCGACCGCAGTCTCTGTCCCAGCGCCCGTGCATAGTCCTGCGTCATGACTGCCTTCCTGGTGGCGGGAGAGTTTGTGGTAAGCCTCCCTGGGAATTATAGGTTGCTCAACACGCAGAGTAGTCGCAATTCAGCTAATTGTTCTACATCGACGTGCCGGAAGATTCGAATTGCTGCCTCGGTACGGGGCTGTGCTTCTGGAGGGCCGGAGGTTGATAGCATCGGGCCGGGGTCATCGCCGGAACCGGCCCATCGCCGGGGATCGCGAGCGACCTGCCATGACTTCTCGTGAACAGACATCCTTTAAAACCGTCCAGTGAGGCGGGAAAGGAGGTCGGTGTGGTGCCCGCGCGCCCGAACCGGACCGATGCCCTGCGGCAGCCTGGTCGAATCGGTTCCCACCGCTCTCAGTCAGATCCGCACGTGACCAACACCCGTGCGGCCGATCCGACCGTCATCGATCCTGTTCCCGCCCAAGTGTCGCTGCTCTCCGCAGCCGACATCGCCCGCACCATCGATCGCATTGCACACCAGATCCTGGAGCGCACCGGTGACGGTCCGGTGGTGCTCGTGGGGATCCCGACCAGGGGTGTCCACCTGGCCCGCCGGCTCTCCGAGCGTCTGACGGCCTTCACCTCGCGGCCGTACCCCGTGGGTTCGCTGGACATCACGCTCTATCGCGACGACCTGCGTCGGCGCGCACCGCGGGCGTTGGAGGAGACGGTGCTCCCGGAGTCCGGCATCGAGGAGGCCACGGTCATACTCGTCGACGACGTCCTCTATTCGGGGCGCACGGTCAGGGCCGCACTCGATGCGCTGCGCGACCACGGCCGACCCGCGGTCGTCCAACTCGCGGTTCTCGTCGACCGGGGCCATCGGCGATTGCCGATCAGGGCCGACTACGTCGGCAAGAACATCCCGACCGCCCTGTCCGACGACGTCGCCGTCCGGCTCGAGGAAATCGACGACGTCGACTCGGTCGACCTGGTGAGAGGCCACTGATGACGATCACCGGCACCGCGCTGTCCGCCACCACGTCGACCCAGCAGGCCGGCGGCCAGGTGACGGGCCTATTGCCGCGTCACCTGCTCTCCGCCGGCGACCTCGACCGGGCGGCCGCCCTGCACATCCTGGATACCGCCACCCGGCTGGACCAGGCGATGGCCGGCCGCGAGGTCCGCAAGCTCCCCACCCTCCGCGGCCGCACCGTGGTCAACCTGTTCTACGAGGACTCGACCCGCACCCGGATCTCCTTCGAGCTGGCCGCCAAGCGACTGTCGGCCGATGTCATCAACTTCTCCGCGAAGGGTTCCTCGGTGTCCAAGGGCGAGTCGCTCAAGGACACCGCCCTGACCCTCCAGGCGATGGGTGCCGATGCGGTGGTCTGCCGCCACTCGTCCTCCGGTGCGCCGCAACAGCTCTCGGCCTGGGTCGACGGTCATGTGATCAATGCCGGCGACGGAACGCACGAGCACCCGACCCAGGCGCTACTCGACGCCTACACACTGCGGCGGCACCTCGCCCCCGGCGGCAACCTGGACGGACGCCGGGTGGTCATCGTCGGCGACGTCCTGCACTCCCGCGTCGCCAGGTCGAATGTGCTGCTGCTGTCCACGCTCGGGGTCAGGGTCACGCTGGTCGCGCCGCCCACGCTGTTGCCGCTCGGGGTCAACACCTGGCCCTGCGAGGTGACGTACGACCTCGACTCCGCCCTGCGCGGCGCCGACGCCGTGATGATGCTGCGCGTCCAACGCGAGCGCATGGGGGGAGCGTTCTTCCCGACCGAACGCGAGTACTCCCGCTCCTACGGACTGGACACCCGCCGCGCCGCCTTGCTCGCCGACCACGGCATCGTGATGCATCCCGGTCCGATGAACCGCGGCATGGAGATCACCCCCCAGGTGGCCGACGGTCTCAACTCGGTGATCGTCGAGCAGGTCGCCAACGGCGTCACCGTGCGGATGGCCGTGCTGTACCTGTTGCTGACCGGCGGCGTGGACGAGTGAGCACCGCGCGCCGGCCACCACCGGTCTTCCATCTCGGCCCACCCCAATCCGAAGAAATCAGAGAGAACGCCTTGAAGCAGTGGTCGACGGCTCCCGTCCTGATCCTCAATGGACGCCCCTACGGCGAGGACCGGGTCGACCTGTTGCTCGCGGACGGCGTGATCGTGGCGGTCGGGGACGACGTGCGGACCCACCCGGCCATCGGTGCGGCTCAGGTGATCGACGCGGACGGGCTCGTGGTCCTGCCCGGTCTGGTCGACCTGCACACGCACCTGCGCGAGCCGGGGCGGGAGGACGCCGAAACAGTCGAGACGGGCTCCGCCTCCGCGGCTCTCGGTGGCTACACGGCCATCTTCGCGATGCCCAACACCGATCCGACGGCCGACACCGCCGGTGTCGTCGAGCAGGTGTTCCGCCTCGGCGTCCAGGCCGGTCTGGTCGACGTCTTCCCGATCGGTGCCGTGACCGTCGGGCGAAAGGGCGAGCGACTGGCCGAACTGGGCGCCATGGCGGCCTCCGCCGCGCACGTCCGGGTCTTCTCCGACGACGGCGACTGCGTGGCCGACCCGCTGCTGATGCGCCGGGCCCTGGAATACGTCAAGGCGTTCGACGGCGTCATCGCCCAGCACGCCCAGGAACCACGCCTGACGATCGGCGCCCAGATGAACGAGGGGGTGGTCTCCGCGCAGCTCGGCATGACGGGCTGGCCCGCTGTCGCCGAGGAGGCGATCATCGCCCGGGACTGCCTGCTCGCCGACCACGTCGATTCCCGGCTGCACGTCTGCCATCTCTCGACGGCCGGGTCCGTGGAGATCGTCGCCGCGGCCAAGGCGCGCGGTACCCGCGTGACCGCCGAGGTGACGCCGCACCACCTGATCCTCACCGACGAGCGTGCCGTGGGTTACGACCCGGTCTTCAAGGTCAATCCGCCGCTGCGCACCGGATCGGACGTGGAAGCCCTGCGAGCCGCGCTGGCCGCCGGGGTGATCGACATCGTGGCGACGGACCACGCGCCACACGCCGGCCAGGACAAGGAGACCGAGTGGGACAACGCCAAGCCGGGCATGCTCGGCCTGGAGACCGCCCTCTCGGTGGTCATCGACACGATGGTGAACACCGGTCTGCTGGACTGGCGCGGCGTGGCTAGGGTGATGTCGGAGAACCCTGCCACCATCGGTGGTCTCACCGACCA
Organism: Nakamurella sp. UYEF19; assembly: GCF_040546275.1. Taxonomy (NCBI): domain Bacteria; kingdom Bacillati; phylum Actinomycetota; class Actinomycetes; order Nakamurellales; family Nakamurellaceae; genus Nakamurella; species Nakamurella sp. UYEF19. The sequence goes on from NZ_JBEPNO010000014.1 coordinate 130,990, forward strand.
CGGCCGTCCGATCGCCGCGGGGGAACCGGCCAATCTGGTGCTGGTGAACCCGACAGCCTTCTGGACGGTGCGCGGCCAGGAGATGGCCAGCCTGTCCAGCAACACACCCTTCGAGGGCGTCACCCTGCCGGGCCGGGTGGTCGCCACCTTCCTGCGCGGAACGGCCACCGTGCGGAACCGTGCACTGCAAGAGAAGTCGGAGGTCTGACATGGACCGGACCCTGCTCACCTTCGGCCTGATCCTGGTGATCCTGTTGTCGGCCTACGGTTTGTTCGTCGGCTGGCGTCACCGGATGCAGCGTCAGTCCGGCGTTGCAGAGTTGCCTGCGGCCCCAGACGATCTGGGCGAGGAACTCTTCCAACCGCTCACCGGGCTGTACGTCTCGACCACAGTCTCCGGATCCTGGCAGGACCGGATCGTCGCCAGTGGTCTCGGCCGCCGCGCCGCCGCCACCCTGCACCTTGCCCGTTCGGGGATCCTGATCGAGCGGATCGGGGAGGGCGAGATCTTCATCCCGGTCGACGATCTCGAGGCGATCGGGACCGCACCCGGGATCGCCGGGAAGGTGATGGCCATGCCCGATGGCATCCTGGTCCTCACCTGGAACCTCGGCGGGTCACGGGTCGACAGCGGTCTGCGCCTCGATGACCTACAGGAACAGGCGGCCTGGATCGCCGTCGCGAAGCAGCTGGTGCCGGCGACCAGCAGCAGCCCCAACCCTGATGGAACCTCTACCGACCAGAACAAGACAGACGGGGCGAGTGCATGACTAGTCCAGCGGTGCTGGTCCTGGAAGACGGCCGGGTGTACCGCGGAACATCCTTCGGTGCAAAGGGTTCCGCCTTCGGCGAGGCAGTGTTCACGACCGGGATGACGGGTTACCAGGAGACCCTGACCGACCCGTCCTACCGCCGTCAGGTGGTTGTCTCGACCGCGCCGCAGATCGGGAACACCGGTTGGGCCAATACCGGCGGGCCGGACGGCACGCAGGACGACAACGAGTCCGGCCAGATCTGGGTGGCCGGCTACGTCATCCGGGACCTGTCGCCGGCCCCGTCCAACTGGCGGTCGAGTTCGAGCCTGCCCGACGAGATGGTCACCCAGCGCGTGGTGGGCATCGCCGGGGTCGACACCCGGGCTCTGACAAGGCATCTGCGAACTGCCGGTGCGATGGGCTGCGGCATCTTCTCCGGCGACGAGCTCGGCTCTGCGGACGAGATGCTCGCGCAGGTCAGGGCTCAGCCGGGTATGGCGGGTGCCGACCTCACCTCCGAGGTGTCCACCGCAGAGCGGTACACCGTGCCGGCCGTCGGCGAAGCCCGGTTCAGCGTGGCCGCCATCGACCTCGGGATCAAGGCCAACACCCCGAGAATGCTGGCGCAGCGGGGGATCACCACTCACGTGGTGCCCGCCGGGATCACCATCGACGAGATCGTCGTGCTCGGGGTCGACGGGGTGTTCCTGTCCAACGGACCGGGGGATCCCGCCACCCAGACCGAGATGGTCGCGCTCACCCGGGAGATCCTGGAGCGCCGGATCCCGCTGTTCGGCATCTGCTTCGGCAACCAGATCCTCGGCCGGGCATTGGGTTTTGGCACCTACAAGCTGAAGTTCGGACACCGAGGAATCAATCAACCGGTGCTGGAGAAGGCGACCGGGCGGGTCCTGATCTCGGCCCACAACCACGGGTTTGCGGTCGATGCGCCGCTCGACGAGGTGGTCGACACCGATTTCGGGCGGGTGCAGGTCGGCTTCGTCTGCCTCAACGACAACGTGGTCGAAGGTCTGGAATGTCTTGATGTACCGGCCTTCTCGGTCCAGTTCCACCCGGAGGCCGCCGCCGGGCCGCACGATGCCCAATCACTGTTCGACCGGTTCCTGGTCATGATGGACGACGCCGGGCACCCCTCCACGACCACAGAAGGGCTCTGAGCACCGATGCCCGCACGCACCGACATCAAGCACATCCTGGTGATCGGCTCCGGCCCGATCGTCATCGGCCAGGCCTGCGAGTTCGACTACTCCGGGACACAGGCGTGCCGGGTGCTCCGCGAGGAAGGCATCCGCGTCTCGCTGATCAACTCGAACCCGGCGACGATCATGACCGACCCGGAGTTCGCCGACGCCACCTACATCGAGCCGATCACCGCCGAGTACGTCGAGAAGGTGCTGGCCGACCAGCTTCGCCGCGGGTTCCCGGTGGACGCCCTGCTGGCCACCCTCGGTGGGCAGACCGCGCTCAACACGGCGATCGCGATCTCCGACGCCGGCGTGCTGGAGAAGTACGACGTGGAGTTGATCGGCGCCGACATCCCCGCCATCCAGAGAGGTGAGGACCGGCAGATCTTCAAGGACATCGTGCGCGGCGTGGGAGGCGACGTCCCCCGCTCGGCGGTGTGCCACACGCTGGAGGAAGTCAGGGCGACCGTCGAGGACCTCGGTCTCCCCGTCGTCATCCGGCCGTCCTTCACCATGGGTGGTCTCGGCTCCGGGATGGCCTACACTGCCGATGATCTCGAACGGATTGCCACAACTGGCCTGGCGGCGTCGCCCGTGCACGAGGTCCTGATCGAGGAGAGCGTGCTCGGCTGGAAGGAGTACGAGCTGGAGTTGATGCGCGACGCGCACGACAACATGGTGGTGGTCTGCTCCATCGAGAACATCGATCCGATGGGCGTGCACACCGGCGACTCGATGACGGTCGCCCCGGCGATGACGCTGACCGACCGCGAGTACCAGGACATGCGGGATCTCGGTCTGAAGATCCTCCGCGCGGTCGGGGTTGCCACCGGCGGTTGCAACATCCAGTTCGGCATCGAACCGTCGACCGGGCGGATGGTCGTCATCGAGATGAACCCTCGGGTCTCTCGATCCTCCGCGTTGGCGTCCAAGGCCACCGGCTTCCCGATCGCGAAGATCGCGGCGAAACTGGCCATCGGTTACACCCTCGACGAGATCTCGAACGACATCACCAAGGCCACCCCGGCGGCGTTCGAGCCGTCACTGGACTACGTGGTCGTCAAGATCCCCCGGTTCGCCTTCGAGAAGTTCCCCGGAGCCGACCCGACTCTCACCACCACGATGAAATCGGTGGGCGAGGCCATGTCGATCGGGCGGTCGTTCGCCGAGGCCCTCGGCAAGGCCATGCGGTCCATGGAGACCAAGGTGTCCGGCTTCTGGACCGGACCTTCCGGCTTCTGGACTTGGCCTTCCGGGGCGAGCGGAGCGACGGGGGATGTCAGTTTGGAGAAAGGTCATCTGGACGAACTTCTCGCGCAGATCGCCGTCCCGACCGACGGCCGGATCTACCAGATCGAGCAGGCCCTGGCGTGGGGCGCCACCCTCGAACAGGTCTTCGAGGCGTCCAGGATCGACCCCTGGTTCCTCGGGCAGATCCAATTGATCGCCTCGATCGGCACCGCGGTCCGGGACGCAGCTGAACTCGACGCGGACCTGCTCCGGAAGGCCAAGCGATACGGACTGTCAGATCACCAGATCTCCGTGCTGCGGCCGGAACTCGGCAGCGAGACCGCAGTCCGGGAGCTCCGCTGGTCCCTCGGCGTCCGTCCGGTGTTCAAGACGGTGGACACCTGTGCGGCGGAGTTCGAGGCTCGCACGCCCTACCACTACTCGGCCTACGAGACCGATCCGGCCGCCGAGTCCGAAGTCGCTCCTCAGACGGATCGCAAGAAGATCATCATCCTGGGTTCCGGCCCGAACCGCATCGGCCAGGGCATCGAGTTCGACTACTCCTGCGTCCATGCCGCGCTCGCCCTGCGCGAGGCCGGGTTCGAGACCGTCATGGTCAATTGCAATCCGGAGACCGTCTCGACCGACTACGACACCTCCGACCGCCTGTACTTCGAGCCGCTGACGGCCGAGGATGTCCTGGAAGTCATTGCGGCCGAACAGGAGTCGGGCACCGTTGCCGGTGTCATCGTCACCCTCGGTGGCCAGACGCCGCTGAAACTGGCGTCCATCCTGGACGGTGCCTCGATCGTCAAGCGGGACGGATCCGGTGAGCGGGTCGAGGTGGCCATCCTCGGGACCTCCTCCGATGCCATCGATCTCGCCGAGGACCGGGGCCGCTTCGGTGATCTGCTGGCCCGCGCCGGCCTACCGGCTCCGGCCTTCGGCCTGGCCACCTCCTTCGACCAGGCGCGGGTCGCCGCGGAGCGGATCGGCTACCCGGTCCTGGTCCGGCCGTCGTACGTGCTCGGCGGCCGCGGGATGGAGATCGTCTATGACGAGCCATCCCTCGCCGACTACATCAGCCGCGCCACCGAGATCACCGACGACCACCCGGTGCTGGTCGACCGTTTCCTCGATGACGCGATCGAGATCGACGTCGATGCTCTCTGCGACGGTACCGAGGTGTATCTCGGTGGGGTGATGGAGCACATCGAGGAGGCCGGCATCCACTCCGGCGACTCGGCCTGCGTACTGCCGCCGATCACGTTGGGCCGCAGCGATATCGAGCGCGTGCGGAAGCACACCGAGGCGATCGCGCTGGATGGGCACGTCATCGGCTTGCTCAACGTGCAGTACGCGTTGAAGGACCAGACCCTCTACGTGCTGGAGGCGAATCCGCGGGCGAGCCGGACCGTGCCGTTCACCTCCAAGGCCACGGCGGTGCCACTGGCGAAGGCGGCCGCGCGGATCATGGCCGGCGCCACCATCGCGTCGCTGCGGGCCGAGGGACTTCTCCCCGCGCAGGGTGACGGCGGTCTGATGCCCCCGGGTTCGCCCGTGTCGGTGAAGGAGGCGGTGATGCCGTTCCACCGGTTCCGCCGTCCGGACGGCACCGGCGTCGATTCGCTGCTCGGCCCCGAGATGCGTTCCACCGGTGAGGTGATGGGGATCGACATGGCCTTCGGGCCGGCGTTTGCCAAGTCGCAGACGGCCTCGTACGGGTCGCTGCCCACCAAGGGCACGGTGTTCGTCTCGGTGGCAAATGCCGACAAACGTTCGCTGGTCTTCCCGGTCAAGCGGCTGGCAGACCTCGGGTTCACCATTCTGGCCACCGAGGGCACGGCAGAAATGTTGCAGCGCAACGGAATGCAGGTGACCGTCGTCCGGAAGCATTTCGAGGGACCCGGCAACATCGTCGACCTGATCAAGGCCGGCAAGGTCGACCTCGTCATCAATACGCCCTACGGCCAGTCCGGCCCGCGCATCGACGGCTACGAGATCCGGACGGCCGCCGTGTCCGCCGACATCCCCTGCATCACGACGGTGGCCGGCGCCGCCGCCGCGATCCAGGGGATCGAGGCGGTCACCCGCTCCGAGGTCGGCGTGGCCCCGCTCCAGGTCCTCCAGGAGCGCCTCCGTGTGGCCCGCGCCGACGCCGACGCCGCGGCCGCAGCCGGTGCGGCGGCGACGGTTGGCACTGCGGCTGCGATTGACACTGAGGCTGCGGTTGGGACTGCGGTTGAGGCTGCGGCTGCGGCTGCGGTTGAGGCTACGGCTGCGACTGCGGCTGCGGCTGCGGCTGCGGTTCAGGCTGCGACTGCGGCGAAGATTGATTCGGCCAGAGCGGGTGCCTGACCCTGTGTCCGCGCTTATCAACTTCCTCCGCGCTCATGATCGGGTCGATTCGCGCCCCTCCCGTCACATTTCGGCCAACTTCATGAGCGCCGTCGAAGTTGATAAGCGCGACAGGGGGCGGGCGGGGCGATGACGGCGCTGGAGACGGCGTACGAACGGGCCGTGCGGCCGGTGCTGTTCCGGCTGGGCCACGGCGATGCCGAGACCGCGCACCACAGCACGCTGGCCCTCTTGAACCGGATCGGTCGGTCCCGGTCGGCGCTGCGCGGTCTGTCTCTGCTGCTGGCACGAAACCGTAGCCCCCGCAGCGTGTTCGGACTTGACTTTCCGTCCGCCGTCGGGCTTGCCGCGGGAATGGACAAGGACGGTGTCGCGGTCAGTGCCTGGCCGGCGCTGGGTTTCGGCTTCGCTGAACTCGGCACCGTGACCGCGGTCCCGCAGGCCGGCAATGATCGCCCCCGTCTCTTCCGCCTACGGTCCAGCGAGGCGATCATCAACCGGATGGGGTTCAACAATCTCGGGGCCACCGCGCTGGCTGCGACCCTGCGCGAGGCGGGCAAGGTGGGTATCCCGCTGGGGATCTCGCTCGGCAAGTCCAAGGTGACGCCGGTGGACGAGGCCGTCGGGGACTACCTGCTGTCGCTGCGCGCCGTGCACGACGTCGCCGACTACATCGCCGTCAACGTCTCGTCCCCCAACACTCCCGGGCTTCGGTCGCTGCAGGAGAAAGGGCCGTTGGGCGAGCTTCTCGGCGCGCTCACCGGTTCGGCGTCCGCCCTGGCACACGGGCGCCCACCCGTTCCGGTGCTGGTCAAGATCGCCCCCGACCTGACGGACGCCGCCATCGCGGAACTGCTGCAGGTGTGCAGCGAGAACGGCGTCGCCGGCGTGATCGCCACCAACACCACCCTCGGGCGGGAGGGCGTCGCCGGCCCGGACCAAACGCTGATCGCGGAGTCAGGCGGCCTGTCGGGGGCGCCGCTGCGCCGTCGGGCGCTCGAGGTGGTCCGGTTAGTCGCCCGGCACACCGATCTGCCGGTGATCGGCGTCGGCGGGATCTCGGCGCCCGAGCACGGCATGGCGCTGCTGGACGCCGGTGCGCAACTGCTCCAGCTCTACACCGGCTTCATCTACACCGGGCCCGGCCTGGTCACCGGGTTGAACAAGGCGATCACGTTGCGGGACAGGAACATTAGGGACAGCAACATGCGGGACAGGAGCATGCGGGACAGGAACATGCGGGACAGGAACAGCTGAATGGGAGAGCAGATGCAGAGCTTCGGTTCGAAACTGGCCGACGCGATGGCGGTCCGCGGTCCGCTGTGCGTTGGCATCGACCCCCATCCCGGTCTGCTGAGGTCCTGGGATCTGCCGCAAACCGTTGCCGGACTGGAGAAGTTCGCCATGACGACGGTCGAGGCGCTCGCCCCGATGGTGGCCGTCCTCAAACCGCAGTCGGCGTTCTTCGAGGCCTACGGCTCCGCCGGTGTCGCCGTCCTGGAACGTCTGATCGCCCAGGCTCGGTCGGCCGGCGCCCTCGTGCTGCTGGATGCCAAACGCGGCGACATCGGCTCGACCATGACCGCATACGCGCAGGCCTACCTGACGGAAGGGTCGCCGCTCGCTGCAGATGCCGTCACCCTGTCGCCGTTCCTCGGATTCGGATCGCTGCGACCGGCTCTCGACGCAGCCAAGGCCAGTGGCCGCGGGGTTTTCGTCCTGGCCCTCACCTCCAATCCGGAGGGGCCGGCGCTGCAGCACGCGGTGACCGATGACGGTCGCAGCGTGGCGCAGTCCATCGTCGACGCCGCCGCGCAGGAGAACAGTGGCGAGTCCCCGCTGGGCTCGATCGGTCTCGTCGTCGGGGCCACCATCGGACGGACCGGCGTCGACCTGACGAAGGCGAACGGACCCTTCCTGGCGCCGGGCATCGGCGCGCAGGGCGCTACCATCGCGGACCTCAAGGTGGTGTTCGGCGACGATCTGTCGGCGGTCCTGGCCACCACGAGCCGGGAGGTGCTCGGCGCCGGCCCGTCGCTGACGGGCCTACGCGATGCGGCTGCCCGGCTCACCGACGACCTCCGGGCCGCACTCACCGGCTGAGCGGGCCGCACCGGCCCCAGGGCGGGCCGTTCTGGGTCAGAGCCCGGCGGGCCGTTCTACGTCGGAGCCCGGCGGGCCGTTCTGGGTAGAGCCCAAGGAAGGCCGCGTCGGGCAGAGCCCGTGGCAGACCGGTCGAATCGTCACCGCGCACCAGCGCCGTTAGGCTGGCGCAGGTGAGCACACCGGACATCAAGCCCCGCAGTCGCCAGGTCACCGATGGCATCGAAAGCACCGCGTCACGCGGCATGCTCCGGGCCGTGGGGATGGGTGACGAGGACTGGGGCAAGGCGCAGATCGGCATCGGCAGCTCCTGGAACGAGATCACCCCCTGCAACCTGTCGCTGGACCGGCTGGCCCAGGCGTCCAAGGAGGGCGTGCACGCCGGCGGTGGCTATCCGTTGCAGTTCGGCACCATCTCGGTCTCCGACGGGATCTCGATGGGCCACGAGGGAATGCACTTCTCGCTCGTCTCCCGCGAGGTGATCGCCGACTCGGTGGAGACCGTCATGCAGGCAGAACGGCTCGACGGTTCCGTTCTGCTTGCGGGGTGCGACAAGTCGCTGCCCGGCATGCTGATGGCCGCTGCCCGCCTCGACCTCGCCTCGGTGTTCCTCTACGCCGGCACCATCGCGCCGGGTTGGGTGAAACTGGAGGACGGCACCGAGAAGAACGTCACGCTGATCGACGCCTTCGAGGCGGTCGGCGCCTGCAAGGCCGGCAAGATGAGCGAGACCGATCTGGGCCGGATCGAACGGGCCATCTGCCCGGGCGAAGGAGCCTGCGGCGGCATGTACACCGCCAACACGATGGCCTCGGCCGCGGAGGCGCTCGGCATGTCGCTGCCAGGATCTGCCGCCCCGCCCGCCGCCGACCGTCGGCGCGACTTCTTCGCCCACCGCTCGGGTGAGGCCGTGGTCGACCTGATCCGCAAGGGCATCACGGCGCGGGACATCATGACGAAGAAGGCCTTCGAGAACGCCATCTCGGTGGTGATGGCGCTGGGGGGCTCGACCAATGCCGTGCTGCACCTGCTGGCCATCGCCCACGAGGCGGAAGTCGACCTGACGCTCGCGGACTTCAACCGGATCGCCGACCGGGTACCGCATCTCGGCGATCTGAAGCCCTTCGGCCGGTTCGTCATGAACGACATGGATCGGGTCGGCGGCATTCCCGTCATCATGAAGGCCCTGCTGGATGTCGGCCTGCTGCACGGCGACGCGCTGACCGTCACCGGCCGGACTCTCGCCGAGAACCTTGCGGACCTGGACCTACCGGATCTCGACGGCGAGGTCCTTCGCAAGCTCGACAACCCCCTGCACAAGACGGGTGGCATCGCGATCCTGCACGGCTCCATGGCGCCCGAAGGGGCGGTCGTCAAGACGGCCGGATTCGATCTTGAGGTCTTCGAGGGCCCGGCCCGGGTGTTCGAACGGGAGCGGGCGGCGATGGACGCGCTGACCGAGGGCGACATCAAGGCCGGGGACGTCATCGTCATCCGCTGGGAAGGTCCCAAGGGCGGACCCGGGATGCGCGAGATGCTGGCCATCACCGCGGCGATCAAGGGCGCCGGTCTCGGCAAGGACGTCCTGCTGCTGACCGACGGCCGGTTCTCCGGCGGCACCACCGGGCTCTGCATCGGGCACATCGCCCCAGAGGCCGCGGATGCCGGTCCGGTCGGTCTGGTCCAGGACGGCGACGTCATCCGCGTCGACATCCCCGGCAGGACCATCGATCTGCTGGTCGACGAGGCTGAGCTGGAGGCCAGACGGGCCGGCTGGAAGACGCTGCCGCACGCCTACCGGCGTGGGGTGCTGGCCAAGTACTCCAAACTGGTCGGGTCGGCCGCATACGGCGCCATCACCAGCTGATCAGGCTGTGTCCTGGACGTTGGTTCCAGCCGGCGATCCTGCTGACCTCCTGCCAGAATGCCTTGCCCCCAAGGTGATCCCGGCGCCGGCGGCCATCACCAGTGCGATGCCGATCAACCCGGTCACCGGGAGATGCTGACCCAGGATCAACAGGCCGGCCAGCGCCCCGACGGCCGGGTTGAGGCTGGTCAGCACGCCGAAAACTGCGGTCGGCAGGCGGCGTAGGGCCATCATGTCGAGGCTGTAGGGGATTGCCGAGGACAGCAGCCCGACGGCGAGGCCGAGTGCGAGCGTCGCGGGGTGCCAGAGCATTGGGCCGGCGGTCACGACCCCGACCGGCAGGATGATGACGGCGCCGAGCGCGGTGGCCAATGCCAGCCCGGCCTGACCACCGCCGGCCCGGCCGAGCCGGCGCGACAACAGGATGTACGACGCCCAACATCCGGCGGCCATCAGGGCGAACACCACGCCGAGCAGGTCGTGCAGGCGAAGGGTGCCGCCGAGCAGCGCCACACCCGCTGCGGCCGGCAGCACCCACCAGCGTTCACGGCGCGAGGCGGCCGTCCCCAACGCGACGGCCAGCGGACCCAGGAATTCCAGGGTGATGGTGGTGGCGAGTGGGAGCCGGTCCAGGGCCAGGTACAGGCTGCTGTTCATGGTGACCAGGACGACCCCGAACAGGGCGATGGTGCCGAACCGGGCCCCCCGCCACTCGAAACGCCACAACCGGTTCGTCAGAGCAAGCACGACAGCGGCGACCAGCAGCCGCAGGGTGACGGTTCCGATCGGACCGATGACCGGGAACAGCGTCGCGGCGATGGCTGCGCCGAACTGGACCGAGCCCACACTCGACACGGCCATCGTCGTCCCGGATGCGATCGACGACCGCTGTGCTCCGGGCGCGGCGACGCCGGAGGCATCCCCGCTGGTGTGCTGCTCGGTGGTGGTCACAGCGATCACGGTAGGGCCGCGCAGCTCTCTGGAGAAATGCCCGCGCTGTGCCATCTATGCTCTTGACGCATGAATAGCGAGATCGAATCACGCCACCTCCGGGCGCTGATCGCCGTGGCCGACGAGGGCACCTTCACCGACGCCGCGATCACCCTGGGTGTCAGCCAGTCGGCGATGTCGCGGACGCTGATCCAGTTCGAGCAGATCGTCGGCGTCACTCTCGTCCGGCGAACGACCAGGACGCTGAGTCTCACGCCCGCCGGCCTGGCCTGCTACCCCGCGGCGGTCGACGCACTTCGCGCGCTCGAGGCAGTGGGTGATGCGGCGACCGGCCGGATCCGGCCGCTGCGGATCGGATATTCCTGGGCGGCGTTCGGCCGTCATACCACCGCGATTCTGCGTGCTTGGCGGGCAGCTCACCCCGAACAGCCGGTCGAGGTCCATCGGATCGACGAGCGCACCGCCGGCCTCCGCAACGGTGCGGTCGACCTGGCCGTCATCCGCAGCGCCCTCACTGATCCGACGCTGCACGAGCGGATGCTGTTCGTCGAGGGCCGTCTCGCGGCCGTCCCGACAGGGCACCCGCTGGCCGGCATCGCGAACGTGTCTCTCGCCCAGCTGGCCGGGGAGACTCTTGCGTGGACGCCGACGATCGGTACCACGACCCTCGATCTGTGGGAGCCCGGAGCAGGACCGGTCCGGACGGTCGAGGTGGACAACGTGGATGAGTGGCTGACTGTCATCGCCGCCGGTGACGCCGTCGGCCTGACGCCGGAATCGACGTCCTTCACCCATTCGCATCCCGGCGTGCGATTCAGACCGGTCCAGGATGTGCCTCCGGTGTCGGTGCGGCTGGCGTGGCCGCGGGTGTCGCCGCATCCCGCGGTGGAGATTTTCGCTGACCTGGCCCGGAACGTGGTCGAAAACGGCGAGCTGATCTGAATGATCTTGCGCGTGGAACCAGATGCCAAAAAATGAGGTCGAAAGGTTGCCGCACAGGCGATCTGTCAGGTCACTATGATCGCACCACCTAGACCTCGGGGAGGACAGCATGAATCATTCGGCGTCCGCACCACTGCTGGCCGATGAAGGTGACACCTGGGGTATCCCCGGGCCTGATTTTCTCAACTACTACCTGGTGACCGCGGTCGTCGCGCTCGCCGTGGTGGTGTGGATCCGCCGTTCCGCCACCCAGGGTGCATCCACTTCACCCGAACCGACGCTCGATCCCGAGCAGGTGGCCGACCTGGCCGGATTCCGATCCCAGACCTACTACACCGCGCTGACAGCGCTCCGGACGCAGGGCGCTGTGGCTACGGCGGGCAAGGGCCGGATCGTAGCCACCGGGGTCCGGCCGGCCCAGCTGTCGGAACTGCAGTTGGCGATCCTCGCAGTGGTGGGGCCGGGGGCGCGGACGTCCGCAGTCCTGGGCGATCCGCGTCTTGTCCTCCCGATGGACAGGATCCGGGACGGCCTGCGCGTCGCGGGCCTGTTGATGACGCCGGCCCAGTCCGCCCGCTGCCGGATGGCCGCCGGTGCGCTCCTGGCCGTCGTGCTGATCGGAGTGGCCCGGATCGCATCCGCGGTCGGCACCGGCCACCCGTTCCGCAACCTGCTCGTCGTCATGTTCGTCCTGTTCGTACTCGGTCTGATCCTGCTCGCGGTGGTACCCGCTCGAACCACCGCCGGCACCAGTGTGTTGCGCAACCTCCGGGCCGCGAACGGTCACCTGCGGGTGTCCCAACATCCGGCCTGGGCGGCCTACGGCCCGATGGGGGCGGGTCTGTCGGTCGCTCTCTTCGGTGCCACTGCGCTGTTCGCCATCGATCCGGCCTTCGCCGACGAGGTGCGGGCGCCCCGCTATGCCGGGAGCGACGGCGGCAGCAGCAGCTACGGCGGGGACGGCGGTGGGAGCAGTGGTGGTGGGGACAGCGGTGGCAGTAGCTGTGGCGGGGGCGGTTGCGGCGGAGGGGGTTGCGGCGGATGACGTCCGCGACCAGGTCGGTGACCTCGGTTGCCGGCGTGGGGATCGGGTGGCGTCCGGAGATCAGCGGTTTCATCGCAGGCCTGCCGTACCTCGGACTCGTCGAGGTGGTCGCTGAGTCGATCGGATCCCGGCCGCCCGAGATGTTGAGAACCCTGATGGATCGGGGTGTTCCGGTCGTCTTGCATGGCACCCGGGTGTCGTTGGGTGGTGCGGAACCGTTGCAGCGCCAGCGGATCGAGCAATTCGCCGCCGCGGCGGCCGCGGTGCGGGCGTCGCTGGTCAGCGAGCACATCGCGTTCGTCAGGGCCGGTGGTGTCGAGGCCGGTCACCTGCTGCCGGTGCCTCGGACCCGGGAGGCGATCGACGCGATCGTCCGGAATGTGGCGATGTTGATGCCCGATCTGGACGTCCCGCTCGCCCTGGAACCCATTGCTGCCGTGTTCGACTGGCCGGACGCCGAGCTGACCGAGGGGCAGTTTCTCACCGAGATCCTCGACCGTACAGGCGCTCTGCTCCTGCTGGACGTGGCGAACGTCTACGCCAATGCGCTGAACCGCGGTGAGGTCGCGGCCGCGCTGTTCGACGCGATCCCGTTGGAGCGCATCGCCTACGTGCACATGGCCGGCGGTTCCGAGGGGCCTGGCCACGACGGTGTCTACCACGACACCCACACCGATCCGATGCCGCCGGCGGTACTGGACCTGCTCGCCGATCTGACCTCACGCCGGCAGCCACCGGCCGTCATGCTGGAGCGAGACGGCCACTACCCGCCCGCCGACGAGCTGCTTGCCGAGCTCGACGCCATCGCCCGCCATAGCGCCCACCGGTCCGCGACATGACCTCGGCCCCCGTTTCGGCGCATACCGAAGTGCCCGGCGCTGCTGGAAATGCCCGAAAATGACCGCTGAGGGTGGTTTTTCGGCTATTCCATATGCGCAGGGCGGGGCAGCTCCCGCGGTGCCGGGTTTGGCGACGGGATCCGTGCCGGGTTCGGCGGCAGGATCCGTGCCGGGTTTGGCGGCAGGATCCGTGCCGGGTTTTGCCGCGGGATCCGTGCCGGTCTCGGCGGCGGGATCCGTGCCGGTCTTGGCGGCGGCTTCGACGGCGGGATGCGCGGCGGGATCCGCGGCCGACGGATACGCGTCAGCCCAGGCCGTTCTCGTCGCAGCGCTCACCGGGACTGGTCCACTACCACCAGGTTTTGACGAGGTGCGGATCGAGGCCGCCCGGAAAGCGTTGCTGCGCAAGCGAGCCGGTGAGACCGCCCTGCAGTGGCCGGCCCTTGCCGGCGCGCTCGCAGCCGATTTCCTGCCCCGCTTCTCAGAGTGGGCGGCCCACCGGCCGACCGCGGGATCCGTTCGCGACGGTTGGGACCTGGCCAGGGATCTGGCCTCGAGATCGGAACTGCCCGCCCCGGCGGTGGTGGAGTTGACCGAAAAGAGACTGCTGTTCTCCTACCGTGGACGATCTGCTCCGCGGCGTCGGCGGGCACCACGCTTTGCCCGCTGTCAGGGGCGGTGGTTGCTCCAGATCGGTGGCCGGATTAGCACTCTCGGCAGTCGCTGAACGCCGTGGCCGCTGCGCATGCAGGACCCTCCGGCGAGTTGCCCCACAGGACGCCTGGTGAGCTGCGCATATAGGACGACCCTCCGCGAGCACTTTCGCGGCCGATTCATGCAATCCCGTATGCGCCGGGCAATTCTGTATGCGCACCAGCGGCGCGCACCAGCGGCGCGCACCAGCGGCGCGCACCAGCGGCGCGCACCAGCGGCGCGCACCAGCGGCGCGCACCAGCGGCGCGC
>NZ_JBEPNO010000015.1:0-139754 GCF_040546275.1 Nakamurella sp. UYEF19
AACGCCATCGTCAGCGACCTCCACGTCTGCAAACAGGACAAGGAGATCGAACAAGCACCCCGCGACGTCCGGCGTCAGGACACGCCGGGTGGTCCTACAACTGGCAGAACGGCGGTCCCATGCCGTTGGCAGAAAATCGCCGCAGGTGGTCCCTTCACGATGGCAGGCGACATCAGACGGACCCTTTCATCATGGACAGCGCCTTGTCGATATCGCGCGCGGTCCATGCGGAACCGACAAATTCTTGCGACTGCTCGACCAAGGATTCCACGATTTCCATGTAGTCGCCGTAGTAGTTCGCTCTTAGGTGGAATCCAAGGCCGTGCAAGGAGGCGAGGGCGTACCGGTCATACACAGCCATCCGCTTTGGTGCCATCGCCAATAGAACGGCCGACGCCAGGGCTGCCCCATGTCTAAAGCCAGGAAGCGCGTTCAGCTCCTTCCTACCCTCTCGAGCAGCGGACGGAGTAGTAACAGCCAAATCATTAACAGCAGCGAAGGCCCTCTCCGTGCACGCGCGGACTATTCCGTCGGATCGGTCGTTCAGATCCTTCGCCCAGGGCGTATTTGCCTGCAGTCGCTTCCAAAACAGCAACGCTCCGATATCGGCCTTACCCAGCGACCGCGCGAGCTGCGCTCTTTTCTAGATCTCGATCAGCACCTCGTCGTACGGTGCATCATCGGTTCCGTAAGCGGCCCGCGCTGCGGCCACCGTCGCCCATTGGTCACCTGAAAGCCTGTGTTCAGTCATGGTCAACTTCGTCCCGCCTCGGTCATCATCGCTGCCGGCGTCAGCGATTCAGCAGTCATCGCACTGACCACTTTTCGGCAGCACGGTGCGGTGAGTGGGGCACATCGCTGGTGGTGGTAGGGGTTCCTTTGCCTTCCGCCGAGCTTCTTCTTCCCTGGTCAGGCGCGAATTCCCGCCGTCTGCCGGGAGGGCCAAGGCATACTTTTGGTAGCAGAGGAGCCGGATATCGGCGGCGCAGAGCTCAGCATCAGCAGGGCGAACGCCGTTCGAAAAATGGCTGGCAGCTCCTGCGAAACCCTCGCCGACGGTTCCATCCTGATGCACGCAGAGCGCGGTCAGAAGTAGCTCGCCACGTCGGTGGCAGTCAAGGGCGACCGACTCCAAGACCTGGCCGATCCAGTTGTTCAGCAGCGAACGGGTACGAACGCCGGTCCTTGTCTGAACCGCTTCACCGAGTTTCTTGTACGTGATGACCTCGCTATAGGTAGAGGCAACGTCCAGCAGTACGTGTGTCGCAGCCGCCGACCAGCCCGCGACGGCCTCGCTCCATCCCACCGGCATGCCGCTGCCTACATTCCAAGTTCCGGGAGTCGAGATCGGGGGAACATCGTCGGAATGGGTCACGCCCTAGATTATAATCCATGAGGGTCCCGCGCGTCAGAAAGACGGGATGTCCTTTCGGAGTATTTTTTCCTGACGGCTAGATGTAAAAGTGGCGAGGCACAAAATCTGCTAACCGGGCGGATCTATCAGCGAACGAAGACCGGCAGCTGCGGTAGTAACTTCGCTGCGACGTCAACGATCGCGGCAGCGTGTGGCAGCGCTTCGGCAACGTCCTCAGAGGTGAGAATCGATTCCGGGGTTGGGTAGTCGGTGCGGTTGCGAATCCGCCTCAGTCGGTCGTACGGCCGAAGCTGAGCGTCGCCGGAGCGCCCGGTTTGCGCTCTTACTGCTGCAATCGGGGCAATATGGCCACCCTTTGCAGTGGGCCGAATCCCCTGAGTCGCGAGGACTGCTGTCAATGCAAGTCGGGCAGCCGTGTACAGCGCATCAAACGCTATTTCCGGGTCGGTGGCCGCGATGTCCTCAGCGGTTGTCAGGTGCTTGAAGGCCTTTCCGATGAGGGTATCGGCAAACGGGCGGTTGGGTGGAGCCATCTCGAGTTCTCCTGCATCGAGCATCTGGAGAATGGCTTCTCGTCCGATCGGCCAGCTCATGCGGTGACAGGGGCACTGGCGTGCAGGGCGACGAGCGGGCGGTTAGCAACATTTTCCAGGAACGGGTCACTGCTGCGGTTCGCCCACCGCTGCGCAGTGACGAAGGTTGGATTGACCTCGCGGTGAATCCGACGGCCGACCTCGCTGATTGCCTCGTAGACGTCATCCCGATCAGGATGCCCGACGACCAGTAGGTCGATATCGTTCGGGCTGGGACCCTTTTCGCCGTAGAACCTGGCCGCCCATGAGCCATAGATGAACGCCTCGTCGATTCCCGCGATGTCGGCCAGGGCCGCGCTGATCAGCGTCTGCGGGCCGTACGCAATGAGGATCAACTCTCGCAGCGGTCTGACGGCAGGGTTGGCGTCGTCCGGGCGGACCAGTCGGGAGCGGCCGACGCGCTCGTCAGTGAAGATGCCGGCGCGGGTGAGGCGCTCCACCTCGCGGTGCACCGTAGATTCCGGCGCACCCAGCATGTTGGCCAGGGATGCGATGGTGCTGGGCTGGGGATCGAGAAGGACTGCTGCGATGAGGCGGGCTTGTAGGTGCGACCGAAAGATCGGGGCGAGTGGTGGCGCCTCGGTTCTCATATGACTGAGCTTATCATCAGCCATATGAGAACTACCCGACCACGTGTGGCAGCCGTCGCCGCGCCTTACCGAACTGACCGCACCAGCCCCATCAGGTCCCGGACCTCCCCCGCCGTGGGTTGAAGCTCGTACGAGTGGTGGTGACAGGCCCGGCTCAGGCCGTCCCAGGCAGCCTGGGCGCAGGCGCCGACGTCAGCATCGTCGAGCGCCGTCAGGATGATCAACCTGGATCTCATCGACGGCCGCGCGAGG
The DNA here is from genome assembly GCF_040546275.1 of Nakamurella sp. UYEF19. Taxonomy (NCBI): domain Bacteria; kingdom Bacillati; phylum Actinomycetota; class Actinomycetes; order Nakamurellales; family Nakamurellaceae; genus Nakamurella; species Nakamurella sp. UYEF19. The sequence continues at coordinate 2,811 of NZ_JBEPNO010000015.1, forward strand.
CCGGGAGCGACTGCGGCGCAACGTTCGTCAACGATCTCCTCGAGCGCCTGCCGGGCCAGCACCGCCGCAGCGCGGGCGCTGTTCCCGTCCGGGACGGACACCGAGCCGTCCAGCACCGCCTCGGCCATGGTCAGGACGTCGACGGCCGTCATGCCAAGGCCCGCAGGTCTTTCAAGGCAGCACGGACGACGCGGACCTCCTCGGCATGATCCCCGCTGGAACCGACATGGACGCCGCGATTGCACACGGCGACTGCCTCCGACCGCCGTCCGGTCCCCAACCAGGTCTTGATGTCAGCCTTCTTGTCGCCGACGATCGCCATGGCGAGGCGTTGCCGCAGGGTCGTCAACTCATCCCAGGTGCTCTCCACCGTGGTCCGCTCGTTGCCTGCCGCGATCGCCTTGCCCTCGTAGACCGCGAAAGCCGCCGACTCCATGGCCATCCGGCACAGTCCGGGGACGATCCGGTCCTTCACGTCATCGGGCACCCCGTCGTCCATCGCCAGCGCAAACGCGTCGTCCAGGTAGCGGGTCGACGGGTGCAGCGATTCGCGGATGGTGACCACAGACCCGTCGTTGCGGTTGACCTCCCAGACCTGGGCGTTCACCTTCGCTCGCCGAACCGCGGCGGGGAGCCGGTCGTCATGCGACAGCACGATCACCTGACGGTCAATCGCCAACTCCTGCAACACCTTCACGAAGCCCTGGACCTTGGCCGGGTCCATCGCCTGGATCGGATCGTCGAGCACCACGAACCGGAACGGGCTGTCCGGCGCGGTGGCGCGCGGCAGGAACAGCGACAGCGCCAGAGCGTGGAGCTCACCCTGGCTCATCACCCCGAGGGCGCCGGCGTCCACCCCGTCGACCTCGGCCATCAGCTCGACGCGCCGCCGCGTCGCGTTCCCCTCGAGCCGGATCGCACCCAGATCGACGTTGCTCTCCTGACGCAGCAACGCCCAGATCTCCCGGGCCCGGTCGGCGAGCGGCGCCAGCCGTTGATTGCGCAGATCACCCTCACTCGCCTTCAGCCAGTCCGAAGCCGACTTCACCTCGACCACCTGCGGAGCCGTCTGCGCCGCTGACCTGACCAACGACGCCCAGTGCCCGAGCTTCAGCGCCAGCGGAGCCCACAGGTCCTCCCGCTCGGCAACCAGCAGCCGGGCCTGCTCCTGCAGCGCCGTCATCGATCCGACGACCGCATCGAACTTCGACATCAGATGATCGACCAGTTCGAGGTCTCCCGCCGGTGCGTCAGCCCAGGCACTCGCGGACGATCGAGCCGGCTCCAGCGTGGTCAGTTCGGCATCGTCGATCTGGGGCAAAGGCAATCCAGCAACGAGCCGGCGCGCCTCACGGCAAGCTGCGGCCAGCCGCGCCTGTGCTCCCTTCAGCGCGGCGACCTCCGCCTGTTCGGTGCTCAGAGCTTTACGTGTCGCATCCGCCCAGGCCTGATCGAGGTGCCCCACTCCGCAGACCGGGCAATCGATGTCGCCACTGGACTGGTGAAGTTCGAGGGCCTGGGACAGCAGGTGTGACCGGCTCGCCAGCACCTCGGCAGCTGAACCGGCGAGGGCAGCGAGGCCGGTGACGGCCGCGCGCAATTCGGCCGCAGCGGCATCGACCTCGAGCTGTTCCGGCCACGTCAACCTGCCGATTGCTCTGAGACCGCCGAGCGTGCCGCCTGCATTGGCGGCGCTACCGGTGGCCAGCTGCTCGACCGCGGCCAGGTCCGGCGCTCGCTTCGCGACCAAGGCAGACGCCTGTGCCGCCCGTGGATCGGTCGAGTTGCCCAGCAGCGCCCTGATTTCGGTCAGCGCAGCCTTGGCCGTCGCGGCGGGAATCTGCAACCGCTTCAGCAGCAAAGTGAGTCGACCCTGCCCGTCGTTGATCGGCTGCAGACCGAGCAGGCTGTGGAGCTTGTCGAACAACCCGCTGGGCGTGCCCTCCAGCACTCCCCCGACCTCGTCGTAGGACAGCAGCGGCCGATACAACTCCAGAGGGACGTCCCAGCCGAGAGTCTCGCGGCCCGGCTGCCGTTTCGACCGAGGTCGCTGCACCCAGTGGACACCGTCGGTCAGGCCGGCGTCGGACGACCAGTCGACGCCGATGGTCGTCACCCCTTGACCCTCCTCGGCGAGCTCGACGCGGATCTCGGCCGGTAGGTCGCCGTGCAGGTTCCGCCAGTTCGCCGTCCAGACAGCGTTCGACTGCTTGCTCCACCGGTAACTGCCGCCGGTCAGGGCCATCTCGAGTGCTTCGGCGATGGACGACTTGCCCGAGCCGTTGCGGCCGGCGATCACGGTGAGGCCCGGGCCGGGGTGCAGCGGCACCGTCAGCGCCGTCCCGACGCCGCGGAACCCCTGCACGCGAACCGACTTGAGGTAGGCACCGACCGGCGCATGAGCCTCCGGACCGATGGCCGCAGCCTCCGCGAGGGTCTGGCCGGTCCCGTCCAACGCATCCTGCAGTGCCTGATCGCTGTCGAACGCGCCGAGGATCAGCAACCTCGTCTGGTCGGTCAGCTTCTCGTCACCATCGGCCAGCTCGAGTACCGCCGATATCAGGTCGATCTGCGCCATGGAACGTCCTCCACCCCGTCATCCCCGCTGATGAGGATGGATCGGACCCTATCGGACAGCGCCCGCGCCATCCGTCACACGTTCGGATGGTTGGGCACCCGTGCCGAGGTACCGCGTGTCGGGCCGCGCCCGCCCATGTTGGTCAATATGTCGACCAACATGGCCTAAAGTGAGGACCATGACCGTCGCATCGACGCCAGTGCCGTTGTCCGAGGCCAAGACGCACCTGTCGGAACTGGCCCGCCGCGTCCGCCAGCAGCATGAGCGGATCACCCTGACCCGCAACGGCGAGCCTGAAGCGGTCCTGTTGTCCGTCGACGACCTCGAGGGCCTGGAGATGACCTTGGAGATCCTCGGGGATACCTCCGCCGCTTCAGGGATAGCGGAAAGCCTCGCCGAGCTCCGTGCGGGCGACATCGGGGTGGACATGTCCACCGTCCGTGCCGACCTGGCCCGCCGTCGCGCGACTGGCGGATGAACCAGGACAGCAGATGGGAGGTCAGATTTCAGGGCCGCGCTCGTCGCGCGATCGCAGAACGGCTACCTGAGTCTGTCGCGGCTGCGGTCCTGGAGTTCTGCGATTTGACGCTGGCCGTCAACCCCCACAAAGTCGGCAAACCGTTGTTCGGGCCACTCGCCGGCTGCCACGGAGCACGACGCGGCACCTATCGCATCATTTGTCGCATCGACGAGGAAAGGCACATGGTGCAGGTTCTGGACGTCGACCACCGAGCGGACATCTACCACCGCCCGCAGGGCTGAGAACGCGCTCTTCACATTTCGAGGCGCCCGCGAAGGCAGCGTTGGGTTCTGACATGGCAGTTCAGGGCGCATCACTGTTCCAACGGGCTCGCCAGCCGGAGTGCCGAGAACTTCGCGAAGTCCCGATCCAGGGTCACGAAAAGGGCCTGATTCTCGATGGCCAGCGCTGCGTGAAATGCATCGCTGACGAGATTTCCGGTTGCTTCCGATTGTCGGCAGAGGTCGGCGAAGATCTGCCAGTTGCGTTGTCCTGGAATGACTATCGTGGCCGCCGGTGCACTTCGCATCTGATCGAGGCGATCGAGGACGAGACCAGCCGTCGGAGGATCGAAGAAGATGCGCGGATTCGTCAGCACCCGCACGACACCCGACAGGATCGACGGCGAAAGACCGACCTTCTGGTCACCGTTCAGGGCCTTGCCCAGCCAATCGACCAGCTGCTCGTGGTGCGGATCGTCGGGCTGGAGCGCTCCGACCAGGACGTTGACGTCCGGAATGATCATCGAATCCGAACGGCCGGCACATCGCTGTCGAGCAGCTCCGTCATTGCCGCATTGCTGGTCAGATCGACCCCCGGACGGACCCCGCCCGCGCTGGGCAGGACAGTGATCTGGAAGGGCGCCTGCGGCGTGCTGGGCGCCGACAACAGCGCCACCAGTGCCTGTTCGACCAGCGAGGTGACCGTGGTGCCCTCCTCGGCAGCTCTGATCTTCACCCGCCGGTACAGCTGATCGTCCAGGTTCATCGTTGCCTTCATGCGAATAACCGTACTCCCGTATCGCTGTATCATCCGGCTTGACACCGATCAGGATGGCTTCGGTGGCCGGTGCGGCTGGGCGCGGCGACTGGGCGCGAACACATTGCCGAACTCGCGCCCTCCCTGTGGATCCATCAGGCTGCGGAACAGCTCGGCCGGATCGACCTGCGCCCGATAGTCGAAATGCAGGTCGGCCTGCCCGCGTCCGGCGTCGTAGGCGTCGGGAATATGGATGACGACGATCGCCGGATCGGCCAGCCAGCGGGGCACGGACCACTGCTGCGCGAGCACGGCCAGGGCCCGACCGCCGGCGGCCTGCATCACCCAACTGGCCCGCCCGCTCACGATGCTCGCGAGGTAGTGCCCGTCGATGGCGATCTGCGCGAGTTCGCCCAGGGTGGTCGAGGTGTTGATCTCGAACGCCCAGGTGTGCGGCGCCCACGTATCGTCGCCCATCGCCACGCTGTGCCGCGTGATGCTGACGCGGATCCGCGGCGGCGACGCATCCCCGCGGAACCAGCGGTCGACCTTCGCCAGGAAGTCATGCCCGTCCATACCCCCCAGTGTGACCCTGTTGCGGTCCCCCGATCCATGACGGCATTGACTGCGCCGTCCAGGACCCACGGACTGCGGCGGCGTCCCGGGTACAGTGCTGCGCGACGGGGCAGGGCCCCGAGACGTCGACCACCGAGGGTCGGATCAGGATTCGATGAGAGGAAGAATGAATGGCCGACCGCACCGATCCAGCGTCTCTGCCATTCACCTACGAGGAATTCGCCGAGTGGTATTCGACGATCTGGAAGAACCTGCTCGAACCAGGGCGCGCCACGCTGGTACGCCTGCTGGGCGAACTCATCGACCAGAGTGTCTCGGAACTGGACAAGCACCGGGTCCGGATGAAGGACAGCCGGGTCAAGGAGACGCTGCGGCTCTGGTCGAAGATGCAGAAGGACAAGTACCGGACCTCGATCCACCATCTGGACGACATTCCCTCCGTCATCGACGATCTCGTCGGGGTCCGGATCGTCTGCAACAACCTGTCGGACGTGCGGTTCGTCCGGGACCTCCTGTCCGACTGGCCGGCGCCCGAGGCGATGGGTCAGTTCGGTATGGCCGTCGAGTTCACCTCGGAGCGGCAGTACATCGAGGACCCGAAAGACTCCGGATACCGCGGCTACCACATCAATCTCGTCACGAACGTCCCGGGGCTGAAGGACACCCACCGGGTCCGCGGCGAGCTGCAGGTTCGCACCCTCCTGCAGGACGGCTGGGGCGAGCTCACCCATGAGGACACCTACAAGCCCGGTGTCGAACTACCTGCGCAGGTGACGACCCTGTCCCGCAAAATGGCGGACCTTCTCGCGAATGTTGACGATCTCGCCCAGGATTTGCGGCTCGAGCTGGACACTCTGGCTCAAAGTGCTGTGGAAGATGCGCCCGCCTCGGAGCCGGAGGATCAGGTCTCCGCTGTTGTCGGGGGGGACAACCTCAATGCGGGAGAAGGACCCGAGCCTTCCCGAACGCTGGTTCTCCAGGAAACAGCACGAATTGTCTCGAAGCTCCGCAATCCTGCGACCCTGGCAACAATTGCTGCAACTCTTCAGGCCACTTTCGGTACTAAAGTGCGTCAGAATTGGGTTGGGTTCGGCAGCTTCAAGAAAATGCTGATGGCCGCCGTCCCCGAGGTGACCATCCATCACCCCGCGCCCGGCTACGTGATCCCCGCCGGGGCGCAACCTGGATCTCACTGGCCCAAGCAGTTGCGGGAGACACCGCCCACCGCCGCGCCGTCCACGACCAAGTCTTGACCAACGTGCTGCTCCGACGGGCAGTGTCGGTGCGGTACTGAACAATCGAGACGTGGCGAGAACCACGGTGCGAGCAGCACCCGACGGCGAGGCGTAGCGTGACGCGCTGCGAAGCTACCTGCCGCCCGCCGAAGCCCCGGACCAGCCCCAAGAGGCCAAGTCCCCCACAGCCCCCGGCACGCCATCGCCCTCGCCTGGCGCTGGCAGGGCGGGCGCCGCCCGCCCGCACCGTTACCGATCACGCTCAAAGGCACCAAAGCAGCCATACTCGCCGGCGAGTCAGAAGCGGCTCTACCAACGCTGGTCCAACGCGCGGCCACGACGCTGGAATCGCCACCTCGCAATGGACCGACCGACTGCATCCGAACGAGTGACGTCGCAGGCGGCTGGAGGCCTGCCAGACAGGCTTTCGATTGACACTCGATCCGTCTCCAGGTGATCGAAAGCGGATTTTTGCGACGTCTTTGGCATACGAGCACATCGTTCAACCATTTGCCACGCACCTCGAAAGTCTATGCGGGAACGAACTACCCATCTCTTGACAAAGCGGACAGGAAAGTCGAAGATCCACGCCAGACGGTTGTTCGGAGGAGCCCTCGACACAGGATTGCGGGTATCAGATGCCAACAAATCAGGAGAAGATCAAGGATGCCGGCAAAATGGCGTTCTGGGCCGCCCTGGCAGTCTCCGTGGCCGGAACCTTCCTGACCAGTGGGCTCTCAGTGGAATTGATCAATCAGATCATCGACGGAGCGGGCGGCGGGGAGGCCGGGGCCTCCGATCTCTTCACCATCCTTGACGTGTTCATTCGGGCATTTCCCCTGGTGATTGCGACCATCGTGACGAGCGCAGTACTGATGAGCGATTCGATCTCGAACGCCTGGGGGAAGTTTTTTTGGCGTTGTGGTCGTGTGGTTCTTGGCTTCCGTAGCGATTGGCGGAGCGACTCCCAACCTGGTGTCTGACCAACTGCTCCAGAACTTCGAGAACACGGGACCACCCAGAACGCGAATAATCGCTGCTGGAGTCGATATATTCGCCCACTCATTCGCCTCCATTTTCACCGCGTACGGAATAGTGCTAACCGTTCAAGGCATTATCGTGGGCATCGCTGCCGTGTACTCCTACGTCAAGCTCAAAGAGAAATGGTCGTTGGCGCCGCCCGCACCCCCGGTGGCGCCCGCGAACCCGTAGAGCCTCGGCGGCCGCTGGAGCCAGTGCTCCGCGTCACCGACGATAAGCGTCGCTATTGGACCGCCGTGGGCATCAGGAAGGTGGGCGGCTCCACCACGCTGACAGGTACCACGGCCCGACGGCATCGGACCTGCAGTAACTCTCCTGACCCGCCCGAGACGAAATCTGAACTGAGGAGCGACGGCCGACCGCAATGAGCCATCAGCTTTGCCGTTCAACTACGAGCAATTCGCCGACTGGCACTCAACGATCCGGAAAAGCCTGCTCGAGCCGGGACGGGCCACCTTGGTCCGACTGCTGGGCGAGCTGATGGACCAGGGTGTGTCCGAACCGGACAGGTGGGGTACGGCAGCTTCAAGAAGATGCTGATGGCCGCGGTCCCCGAGGTGACCATCCATCACCCCGCACCCGGGTACGTGATCCCCGCCGGGGCGCAACCCGGATCTCACTGGCCGAAGCAGTTGCGGGAGACACCGCCCTCCGCCGCACCGGCCGCGGCCAAGTCCTGAGCAACGGGCCCGATCGCAGCGCCGGGCGGTCGGTGTCGGTGCGGTACTGAACAATCAAGACGTGGCGGGAGCAGCGGGGCGAGCAGCACCCGACAGCGAGGCGTGGCGTAAGGCGCTGCGCAGCTACCTGCCGCCCGCTGAGGGCACGGACCAGCCAGAACAGGACATCAAGACCCCCACTCCCCTGGCCCTGCAGTTCGAACTCCGAGAACTCATCCCCCGTACCCCTTCCCGCTGGAACGGCCCGGTCTCCAAGGCGGCGAAGGCCACCGCCGGCGACTTGGGCAATCAGTACCGCCTCGGCGTCCGACCGGTGGTCAGAACCTCGCGAGGCTGGGCACGATCCGGCATCACCTGGACCAACATCCCGCACCTGGTCAACCGACTGAATCTGGACCCTGAACAGCACCGATGGTTCTGCGAGTTCGGGGCGCTGCACCTGGCGCTGCGTCCGACGACACCCGGCCGGGACCCCGACTGGATCTACCTCGATGACTTCGCCAACCCGGTGCTCTGGACCCTGCTCGACCAGACACCGACGCTCAGCATCCAACTCGTCGGGTCCGGCACCAACGCCGCCGTCATCAGAGCAAAGACCGCCACGCTCACGCTCGACGCAACGAAAGACGAAGCCGGCATCCAGGTCCGCCCCCGGCTGACCATCGACGACACCAGAGCCGACGAGACCCACACCCGGCCGATCGGCAACCACGGCCTCTACCTCGTCGACCCGCAGGCGCCGCGCCAGATCCTCATCGCCCCAACAGCCGACCCACTCTCCAAGGACCAGCTCGCCATCCTGAGTGAACGCACGAAAACCCAAGTGCCGCAGCAGGATGCCGATGACTTCCTGGAGAACTACCTGCCCGAGCTGCAGGAACGTATCGACGTCACGAGCTCTGACAAGTCCGTCAAGCTGCCCACACCCAAGCCACCCGTCCTGATCCTCACCGTCACCCACAGCCCCCGGCACACCATCACCCTCGCCTGGCGCTGGCAGGGCGGCCGCTGCTCGGCGCCGACACCATCACTGGACCAGATCCTTCCGAAAGGCCTGCTCCCTGACGAGTGGCTCGGGACCGAACTGCTGCCCCGGATCGTCCCACTGCCGGTCACGCTCAAAGGCATTGACGCGGCGGTCTTCGCGGCCCGGACCCTCCGTACGTTGCACAGGCTGCCCGGCGTCGCCGTCGAAACCCAAGGCTTGGCACCGGACTACCGCGAGCTCACCGGCACCCCGCAACTGGTCATCACCACCGTCCCGTCCGAGAAGCACGACTGGTTCGACCTCGGCGTCGTCGTCACCGTCGACGGCAGAAACATCCCGTTCCTGCCGCTGTTCAAGGCGCTGGCCAAAGGCAGACGCCGGCTGCTACTCGTCGACGGGTCGTACCTCGCGCTCAATCATCCTGCCCTGAAGGCTCTCTCGGATCTGATCGAGGAGTCGCGGGACCTGACCGAATGGGAACCCGTCCCTTCCATCAGCCGGCACCAGATCAGCCTGTGGTCCGACTTCGAGGATCTCGCCGACGAGGCCGTCCCCGCGGTCGAGTGGCGGGCGCTGCTGGCCGAGACCCGGAACGACTCGCCCGTTCCGGTGGATCCACCGAAGGGGCTCGACGCCATCCTGCGCCCCTACCAGCAGGATGGGTTCGCCTGGCTCGCCTACCTGTGGCGTCATCGGCTCGGCGGCATCCTCGCCGACGACATGGGCCTGGGCAAGACCGTGCAGTGCCTCACGCTGATCCAACACATCGTCGAAGCCGAGAAGCGTGACGTGCGAATGCCTTTCCTGATCGTTGCACCGACTTCCGTGATGACGAACTGGGTGACCGAGGCCGAGAAGTTCACGCCGGGTCTCGTCGTCAGGCAGATGTCCACCACCGAGGCCACCGGCAAGGTCCCGATCGCCGACGTGGCCCGCGGCGCCGACGTCGTGGTGACAAGTTATGCGTTGCTGCGCCTGGACTTCGACGCCTACCAGGCGGTCGCGCAGTCCAGCGGGTGGGCCGGGCTGATGCTCGACGAGGCGCAGTTCGTCAAGAATTCCGGCTCGAAGGTGCACGCGGCGGCGCTGGACCTGCAGGTGCCGTTCAAGCTCGCCGTCACCGGTACGCCGCTGGAGAATTCGCTGACCGACCTGCAGGCTCTGTTCGCGATCGTCGCGCCCGGGTTGTTCGCCTCGGCGCCGCGGTTCCTGAACGACTACGTCCGGCCGATCGAGCAGTCGCGGCCGGGCATCGCCCGCGGGATCGGCGCCGGCAACACCGAGCAGGTCAACGCCGCGACGCGGGTCGAACGGCTGGCTAAACTGCGGCGCCGGATCCGGCCGTTCCTGTTGCGCCGCACCAAGGAACTGGTCGCTGCGGACCTCCCTGCGAAGCAGGAGCAGACGCTGCGGATCGACCTCGCTCCGGAACACCGCGATCTCTACGACCTGTTCCTGCAACGGGAACGGCAGAAGCTGTTCCGGCTGCTGGGGGACGACTTCAACCTCAACAAGTTCATCGTGTTCCGCTCCCTGACGCTGCTGCGGTTGCTGGCGCTGGATGCGTCGCTGATCGGCGACGAGTACGGCGAGATGCCCTCCAGCAAACTCGACGCGCTGTTCGAGCAGCTCGACGACGTGGTCGCCGAGGGGCATCGGGCGCTGATCTTCAGCCAGTTCACCTCGTACCTGGCGAAGGTGAAGCGTCGCCTGGACTTGGCCGGAATCAGCTTTGTCTATCTGGACGGCAGCACCCGCAACCGCGCCGAGGTGATCGCGGAGTTCAAGACCGGTACCGCCCCGGTGTTCCTGATCAGCCTCAAGGCCGGCGGGTTCGGCCTCAACCTCACCGAGGCCGACTACGTCTTCCTGCTCGACCCCTGGTGGAACCCCGCCAGCGAGGAGCAGGCCATCGACCGCACCCACCGCATCGGGCAGGACAAGAACGTCATGGTCTACCGACTGGTCGCCGCCGACACCATCGAGGAGAAGGTCCTGGCCCTGCAGGAGCGCAAGGCCAACCTCTTCAACTCCGTCATCGACGACGAAGCCCTCTTCAGCGCCGCCCTCACCGTCGACGACATCCGGGAGTTGCTGGGCTGATAGCGGCGATCAAACGGAGATGATCTCGACAAGGTGTTCGATACCGAGGAGGTCACTTGCATTGCGCGTGTAGAGCCGAGCTGAGTGTGCGTGGGCCGTTGCAGCGATGAGAAGATCCATCACCCGAGCGCGCGGCTGGCGCCCGGCGGCCACCACGGCGGCGGCCAGCTGCCCATAGCTGGTGGCGACTGCATCGTCCTCGGGCAGCGCCGTGAATCTGCGCCGAATCTCCGTCAGTCGGCGTAGTCGCTCGGCACGGACTGCCCCCTCCGCAGTGACCAGGACACCAAAATGCAATTCAGCCAGGGAGGCGGCGCTGATCGCGAGCTCACCATCCAGCGGCGGAACATCTGTCGAGATCAGGATGCTCGTGTCGAGAATCGCTTTCAACGACGAGATTCCCATGGATCGGCCACTGATTGATCCACGAGGTCGCGATCACGTTGCCAGTCGGGGTCGGCACGCCCTTGCAAGACATCGGCAATGTCATCCCACTTGAACCACTGCTTGGGCATCGCAGGCACTAGACGAGCAGCCAGACGTCCGGAGACCGTGATGTCGAATTCCTCGCCACTCTCGACCCGACGAACCAGCTCCGAGGCGTCCTGGCGAAGTTCTCGAAGTCCGACTGTTTCCATGAACGCCATAGTAGCAGCTGTGCTACATCGGCGTCCCTCAAGCCCCCCGAAGCTTCGCTTCCCAGTCGGTGCGCAGGAGCGACATCACGACGGCGTCGACGCGGGCGTCGTCGAAGCGCAGCGCACCTCGAAGCACACCCTCCGCTTGGAACCCCGCCCGCTCGTAGACCCGCCGGGCCCTCGGGTTGAACGAGTAGACCTCGAGACTGATACGCCACAGACCGGTTGTGCGGAAAGCGTGATCGGTGATTAGTTGCGCCGCTTCGGTACCGAGCCCGCGGTCGCGGCCCTCTGAACCAATGAGGATGCGGAAGTTGCAGGAGTCGTTGCCGGCGTCCAGATTGTTCAGTACCGCCTCGCCGACGCAGCACCCCGAGGCGAGGTCGATGATCGCGAGATCGAGCCGCTCGGGACGTGCGGCAAGACCGCGGTACCAGGCGAGCGTGGACTCATCGAGCTCCGTGGATGCGTTCGAGGCGGCGGTCGTGTGCACCGAGCCGGTGAGACGCAGAACGACTGGGTCGGCCAGAACCGGTCCCATTGATGCAATGTCGGTCTCGGTGAACGGGCGCAGAAGGACAACCTCACCCTGGAGTTCAGGCTTGATCCGAAACGGTTCAGCGTCGACCTGCATGTCCGTCACTCCCCCGCCCCGCCGCATCATCGCTTCGCTCATCGGCCCATCGTCGCCGACCATCTGGACGGTCGCCAGTGCAATCGGCGCGTAGCGGACACTGGCGGCCCCGCCTGGGCGATCATCAGCACATGAGTGAGCGCACCCTCGTCGACCCGATCACCATCGCCGTCGGCTTCATGCCTCGACATCGATTACTGGAGGCGCTCCGAGAAGGGGACGTCCACCTCAATGAGATGGCATCGACCTTGCTCGACGATGCCATCTTCGATGCTCCGCAACCCGAGTCGGTAACTCTCGTCGAACGTTCTGTCAGCGATCTCGGCCTCGTGGCCGGCGCGCCGCTCCCGCAGATCTTCGAGGCGGCGCAGGAACGCGGTTTGCAACTCTGCCCACCGACGACTGGCCCCTACCTCCGACTGGTGCTCGATTCTCAGGCGATGGCGCCCGACGCGGTGATGTCGAACGGAAAGGCGCCTTCGGGATCGCTCACCGTCGCCGCACCTCCGTTTCAAGTCGACGAGGACTATCCGAAAGGTTTCTACCTGCGCGTCATCAGGGGCCGGCTCTGGCTCCGGGGCTATCGCTGCAGCAGCACTGAGCACGTCTGGGATCCTGCCGACAGATTGGTGTTCAGATCCATCGGTCGCAATCAGGGCGGAACGCCTGGGCGAAGCACCCGCGCTCACCGATGATCTAGAGGGGTCGTCGTGTCGGTTACGCCGGCTTCCGCGGTGTGAACCCGGCTTCGCAGTTGGCCGCCAGGCGTTCTGCAATCGGCTGGACGTCGGACAGCGAGCCGGCAGCAATCTCCATGATGAGTTCGAACGCTGCGTCGTTGTCAACTGCAAGCGGGTACCCGTTGATGCCGTAGAAGACGATGACGGCAGCCAGACCAAGCCGCTTGTTGCCGTCGACCAGCGCACGGTTCGAGACGGTCGAATGCAGGAGGGCAGCAGCCTTCTCGTGAATCTCGGGTAGGCGTCCTGACCGAAGCCCTTGTCTTGGGTCGGGTGGACGCGCAGTCCAGCAGTCCGTAGTCCCGGATGGCCAGGTCCGGCCCGATGACGCGGCGCGCGACCCGGAGCAGGTCGTCCAGGTCGAACAGGATCACTGAGCGAGCCGCTCCAAAGCATCGGCGAAGCGCGGTAATTCCGTGTTCATCACACGGTCGATCAGGTCGTCCCTGGAATGCCTGTCGGTGTACTCGCGGACGGCGGAGCGAGCGACTTCCTGCATGGATCGACCCTCGAGCTCGCCGCGCAACCGGAGAGCGGCCGTCTCCTCGTCCGTGAGCCGCAGAGTCATCGCCATTTCGTGTTGGTATCAAGGTTGATACCAAGGTGCCCTCTCGGCGATGTCGCCCCACGCCCGCCACTGCCTGGGCGTCACCGGCACCCTACGGGCGGCCAACCGTCCGGAGACCATGATGTCGATCTCCTCGCCACCCTCGGACCCTTTGGCGGCGCTGGTCCTGCACGATCAGGGCTGTGCCGACTGCAGCGCTCGACGCTACGGTGCTCACTATGTCGGACCTGCCCACCGTGTCGCTGCGCGCGCGTACAGCCGAAGACCTCGATGTCCTGTTCAGCGTCGCCGCCGATCTGGACACCTGGGAGGAGCGAAGCCCGCAGGCACCAGTGCCGCTGACCAGAGAGCAGTTCGACGCGCGGCTCGCGCGCACCGCCGAGGTCGATGCATCCCGGAAGGACATGACCTTCGTCGTCGACGTCGGCGGCGCTGCCGTGGGCAGCGTGTCACTGCCCAACTTCGACTCGTTCGCCCGCCATGCCGAGGCCGGGATCGCATTGGTACCTGGCGCCCGGGGCCGGGGCATCGGGACGGCGGCGATCGCCCAGCTCGTTGATTTCGGTTTTTTCCGTTGCAATCTCCGCCGGATCCATCTGCAGGCGATCGCGTCGAACGCGGGCGCAATTCGCGCCTACGAGAAGGCGGGGTTCGTCGTCGAGGGCCGGCTGCGCGAGCACGCCTGGGTCCGGGGCGCGTACGAGGACATCGTGCTGATGGGAATGCTGCGCTCGGAGCACTTCGGAAGCGGCAACAGGGCCTGACCAGGTCTCCTACCGGGCCCTGCAGGTCCAAGACGCCGCAAACGACGTTGCGCGCACGAGCAACGAACTCTACGACGGGCCCGCACTCCAGTTGTCCCCATCGGTCTCGATCAGATCAAGTGCCGTCAACAAGCCGGTCTCGCGGGGGAGGGAGAGAACGACGTCTCGCTCCGTCATGGGCCGACCGTCCACCTACGAACGATCAAGGCCCGAAAGATGCGTGCTCCAAACTCGTCCGTCGTCTGGGGGCCGAACGCGATCAAAGACGACACCGCATCGCTGGCCAGAAGTCCCACGAACTGGTCTTCGCCGAACCACGACCGCAGCCGACGGACGATCTCCAGGTCGTCGCCCGCAATCCTGGTCGGCCTGACGAGGCCCTTCGAGAGTCGGCGCAGGCGTGATCAGGCCCGCCTCTCTCGGAGTCTCCAGCTGCAACACCTCGCTACTGGCCAGTACGTGTGGCTGCGACCGTCGAGTACGACCGACAAATCCGCACGTTGTCGACGATTGATGGCAGGTGCACCGGCTGACGTCCTCAGCGATCGAAGAGGAACGGCTCCCGCCGGCGTCGCCCGCTCACACAGAGCCGCCCAACCGCTGCTGAGACCGCCACTGCAACGACCATCGAAACGATGACACCAGCGCTGTACCATCGCACATCCGCGAGCAGGGGCAGCCTCGGTAGCATAATCCGGACGTCACGGCGGGTAAGCCGAACCCAATACCAAACATGTATTTGCTGGCGCCATTGCTGTCTCCTGCTGACCGAACGCATCACCGCGCACCGAATACCTCGGCAAAGGACGGCCAATGACAGATCCCCGCGCGACCAACACTTCCGCACGACGTCGGGGCACGCTGCGCCTGACCTTGCGCATCACGCCGGCGGGACAGCAGTTGGTCAACGTCGAACGATTGGACATGATCTGCCCCCCGGCTCCACCGGATCCGCCCGAGATCGGCGTGAACAGCGGGCACTGGGTGACCCTGGACGACGCCGACGGCAGACCGCTGTTCACCCGGGTGATCGATTCCCGGGCCTTCGGGTCCGCCGAGATCTTCTCCCCGGACGGCACCATCCGGCACGTGGTCGGCCAGGTGCGGGCGGCTATCGTCGAGGTCCTCCTGCCCGATCTGGCCGAAGGCGTCGGCGCCACGGTGATCGGACAACCGATGGACATCGAGGGCCGGGGTGAGCGGGACCCACGCGAAAGCCGGCGGCTCGTCTCCTTCGACCTGCGAGCGCACCGCCAGGGCGGCGAATCGTCATGAGCGCCTCCGACGGCTACGTCCTCGGCATGTCCAAGATCGTCGACCACGGACCCAACTCCTCCCGTTGGAACCTGGTGTTCGTCGGCGACGGCTACCGATCCACCGAACTCAACCAGTACCGTGCCGACGTCAACGCAATCGTCCAGCAGTTCCGTGCCACACCGCCGTTCGACAACCTCTTCTGCGGCATCAACGTGCACCGGATCGACGTGGTGTCCACCCAATCCGGTGCCGACGATCCGCTGGACGCACCGGACAGCCCGGCCGGCACCCCGACCACCGCAAACACCTACTTCGACGCGACCTTCGCCGGCACCGGTCCGGGCGGCGTCAAGTACGACCGGCTGCTGGTCATCGATGCGGCCCTTGCCCTCTCCGTGTCGAACTCGGTCGCGAACCGCAACCAGGTGATCTGCGTCGTCAACTCGAGCAAGTACGGCGGGTCGGGTGGCGCGGTCGCCACCTGCTCCACCAATACACAGTCCCGCGAGATCGCCATCCACGAGATGGGCCACACTGCCTTCGGTCTCGCCGACGAGTACGGCTACGGAGCGGGCTCGCCCCCCGGCGAGCCGACACAGCCGAACGTCACCCGCGACACCAACCGCACCACCAACAAATGGCGGGCGCTGATCCTGGCCACCACCCCGATGCCCTCCTCGTGCAGCCCGGCGTCGGAATGCATGGCCTCCACCTGCGTCGTGCCGAGCTCCCCCGGGGCGGCCGGTGTGGTCGGGACCTTCGAGGGCGCCGCCTACACCGCCTGCAACATCTACCGTCCGACCACCAGTTGCTACATGCGGGACTTCTCGCCGTTCTGTCCCGTCTGCTCCGGCATCATCCGCACAGTGCTGGCGGTGTACCTACCGCCAGAGACGGTTTCACTGACGACGCCGAGCATCTCGTTCACCGGCGTCCCCGCGGGGATGGGCGGCGTCGGTGTCACCACCTACCGGGCGATCGTCTGGGAGACGGTGTCGTGCCGACCGCTCACCTTCGCTGTCACGGCCGGACCGACCGGCGGATTCGGGCTGCCGTCGGGCTCGTCCGTCACGGTCACCTCGGACTCCGCGCTGCCGATCACCTCGGCGCGCCTCTGGATCTCGTACACCTCCACCAACCCGGGGGATGTCGCCTCCGGCTCGGTGACGGTGCGGTGCAACGAGACCGGACAGCGCTGGACGATTCCGCTGATGGCGTCGACCATCTCGCGACCGAAAGCCGCTGTGACACTGGTGCTCGACCGGTCCGGCAGCATGGGCGATGATGCCGGCGACGGCCGTACGAAGGTGCAGAAACTGCGGGAGGCGGCCGGCGCGTTCGTGGATGTCATGCGCGCCGGAGACGGAATCGGTCTGGTCCGCTTCGACGACACCGCGAAGCGCCTCTTGGAAGTCGAGGATGCCGCCACCGGCGCCGGGACTGCCCAGTCGATCATCGCCGGCGCCGATCTCGACCCGGGCGGTGCAACGTCCATCGGCGACGGTGTGCTGGAGGGCTCGGCCATGTTGGCCGACGCCCATCCGGTACCCGCCTACGACGTGAAGGCGATGGTGGTGCTGACCGACGGCCAGTGGAACCGCCCACCCGACCTCGCCAGCATCTCGGGCAGCATCACGGCCAACACCTATGCGGTGGGACTGGGGCTGCCGTCCAACATCAGCGCCGCCGCGCTGACCACATTGTGTCAGGGGCACAACGGATATCTGCTGATGACGGGCGAGCTCACCGCGAGCCAGTCGATGCGCCTGAGCAAGTACTTCCTGCAGATCCTGGCCGGCGTGACGAACGCGAACATCATCTCGGACCCGCGCGGTACGGTGACCCGCGGCTCGGAGCAACGGATCCCGTTCTGGGTGACGTCGGCGGACTACGGGATGGATCTCATCGTCCTCAGCCCCTATCCGAGGTCCATCGACTTCCAGTTGGAGACGCCCGACGGCACCCGCATCGACCCTGCGACGATCGGGAACGTCAAGTACACCGTCGGCAACACGGTCGCGTACTACCGCTGTGCACTGCCGGTGCTGCCGGCCGACGCCAACGGCAGCCACGCCGGCCAGTGGAATGCGGTGCTGACCCTGGGCCGACTGCCCCGTCTGCCCAGCGGCGAACAAGGCCGGGATCCGTTCGGCAAGATCGGCGTGCCCTACGAATTTGTCGCCCACAGCTATTCCGCACTGACCTTCGACGCGCACGTGATGCAGCAGTCCTTCGACCTGGGTGCCACCGCCGAACTCGACGCCACTCTGCTCGAATACGAAGCGCCACCCGGCGCCGGCTATCGGGTCTGGGCCGAGATCGAATTGCCCGACCAGTCAATCAACTCGATCGCCCTGAAGCTCGGATCGGACGGTCGTCATCAGGCGAAGTACAAGCTGCCGATTCCTGGTGCCTACTCCGTCCGGATCCGTGCCCGCGGGGAGAATCTCGACGGTGAGGCCTTCGAGCGGGAGAAGACCCTGAGCGCGGTCACCATCCGTGGTGGGGACAAAGAACCGACCGGCGGGCAGGAACGCAGCCGGGTCGATCGGTTGCTCGACCATCTTGCCGACGGGGACGGAATCGACGACAAGGGCGCTGACCGGCTGAAGGAACTCGGCTTCGACGTCCGCAGGTTGCTGCAATCCCTGCGCCGCGCCGAGCACCCGTGGTCGGAGCACTGACCGGCCGGGTCTGATCGGACCCACCCGAAGTCGGCCCCGACCTGATCGTCGGGGCCGACTTCGGGATGGCCCACCGTTGTGCAGGTGCGATGACTCGCGTCAGGAGGTAACGGTGACGTGACTGGTTCCGGACCCGGCGGTGAAGTGGGCGGTGCCGCCGGAGACCTGGACCAGTTGCGGCCCGCCGGCTCCGCTGGTGGCGTAGTGCGCCCTGCCGGTGGTGGGCAGCACGATGTCGAGCGAGACGTTGTCCGGTGCAGTGACATCGAGGGTGAAGGTGCGCCCGGCGTGCCGCCAGTTGACCGTGACCGGTCCGCGTTCGGTCCATTCGGTCCCACTGGCCTTCGTCAGTCCGGTGGCCGGCGGGGCGATCTGCACGGTGGCTGCGCCGGCCCCGGTCACGGTGATGCCCAACAATGACTCCAGGATTCCGTTGATGCCGGCGGAGCCCCAGCCGTGCGAGAAGCTGGTGCTGTCGGCCTGATTGACCTGCGCGCCGGTGCAGCCGGCCACCGTGCATCCGGGATTCCAGTTCTCCCACATGAAGGTTCCGCCTTCGGCCAGGATCTGCGCCGGCCCGATGTGCGACGGGTCGGTGAGAAGCGAGACCAGCGCGGAGGTCTGGCCGGTAGCGCCCAAGGCCGCTTCCAGCTGGCGCAGGTCCATCGGACCCTGCTGCATCCCGGCGGCGGCGATATTCTGGCCGAGGGCCGGGTACTCGGTGGGGTCGGCGATCCCGTAGTCCACCGCGTAGGTCTGGGCGTGCTGCGAGTAGTTCTCGAGACGGGCCAGCGTATCGGTGGCCAGTCCGTCGGAATACAGGCTGGTCGTCGTGTTGCGAAGCTGACCGGTGATAGCCGTGCTCAACGAGTCGGCGTTCTGGCGGTAGTGCAGGGAATCGGTGTGCTGCGACAGTGCCGCAGCGGCATCGGAAACCGACCGGTTGGCACCCACCGCGAGGGCGTTCACGACCAATTCGGCGCCGTTGCCGTTGACGACGGTGTTGAACCTCATATCCGAGGGCCAGTCGATGATTCCGTACTGGTACGGACCGGATCCGCCGGGTAGCTGGTAGACCAGACCCTTGGCATTGATGGCACTGTCGATGTAGTCGGCGACCTTCTTCATGGCCGGGAAGGCCATCGCGAGCATGGTGGCGTCCCCGGTCTGCTGGTAGTAGCGCATCACCCATTCCGGGAACATCTCGGTGTAGTCGGGGATGTCGCGCTTGGCGTCACCGTTGGGGTAGACGGCATTCATCGCGCCGTTGGCCCAGTATCGGTTCTGCGAATTGATGAAATCGACGATTGCCTGCCGGGTCAGCGACCGCTCGTCCAAGGACGACATGGTGGCGAAGGATTCGTCGACGGCGTCACCGAGGAACTGCCCCTTCTCCCGGGTGGGGGTATCGAGAAAGGTGTCCTGAGCGGACTGCAGCGCCGACCGCTGCATCAAAGTGAAAACAGCGTCCAGGGTGGTGTTGCTGCTGTTGAATGTGGCGGCGTGCGGAGCGTCGGTGTTCTGCACGACCGCGCTGATGTCCTTCGTGGTCAGGTTCTGGCCAGGATCGCTGATCTCCAGGTACCGCCAGCCCCAGTAGGTGCTGGGCTGAGCGGTTTGCGCTCCGGCGGTTTCGGTGTAGTAGAAACGCATGTTGCTGCCCTGGGTGTCCAGTTTCGAGGTTCCCGCACGCGAGTTCTCCACCCACACCCCGGCGGCATGAGCCACTCGCAGTGTGGACGCGAGTATGACCGTGGTGCCCGAGAGCGCCGTCACCATCGAGGTTTCCGGGTGCCCGGCGCCGTATCCGTCGGCCGGAGCATCCACGGTGATCTGATCGCCGACGTGCAGGTTGGCCACCGATGCCAGGGTGATGGAGCGAGTTCCGCGGGAGGTTGCGCTCGACAGGGTCGTGTTGGCCTCGCGGTAGCTGGTGGTCATGGTGATCGCACGTCCGGTGACGCCGTGGTTCAGTGCCACCGACGGAACGGCCGAGTAGACCTTGCCGAAGTCGGCAAAAACGGTGCCGTCCGGTTCGCGGAGCACGCTGACCGGATGGATGACCTGGGTAGTCAGGTGGGCCTCCTGCGCGACCAGATGTGTAAAGGTGCACGGGGACGAGGCGCCCTCGTACGCCGCGCAACTGGCCGCGGCCGGGCGCGGGTGGGGTCCGATGACCTGCGGGCTCACCCAGCTACTGGCGTCATAGGTAGGCGTGTCCCAGCCGGTGAGGGCTTTCGAGGCATCGATGTACTCGACCCGGTCGCCGGCGTCGCCGTTCCGGTAGGTCAGCGTGGAGATCTGCTCAGCGGCATTCTGGGTGACCTTCCAGGACGCGTCCGAGACCAGGGTCTGGCTGGTGCCGTCGGCGTGCTGAACGACGATCTTCACCAGCAGTCCCGATGGTCCCTCGCCGGCGATCGGCCCGTTCGCGCGTCCCTGGCAGGTGCAGGTCCAGTAGTGGTAGGCCACTCCGATGGCCAGCGGCTTGCCTGCTTTGGCCAGCGCGGTGACATCGGAGACGTCGTAGGAACCTTCGCCCGGGTAGCCCGCCGAGGAGGTCTTGTCCACCGCGGTGCCGTTGACGTTCAACTGCCAGTCGCCCATCGACGCGACGTAGGCCCGGGCCCTGACCACCGGACTGCCGGAGGTCACTGCGAGAGTGCCGCGGGCCAGGGTGTAGTCGTTCGCGGAATCGTTTCCGGGAGCCGGGGTTCGGCGGATCCACTGTGCACCGGACCAGTCCTGATCGGTCAGGCCGGTGTCGAACCGAGCACTGGCCCACGGCGAGCTCAGGCCGCTGCGGTCCCAGGTGCGCACCGACCACTGGTAGGTCGTGCCTGGCGCGAGCGCGGGTCCGGTGTAGTTCACCCAGCTCTGCGCCGAGGACGCGACCTGGCCGGAATCCCACACCACATGCCGGCTCGCATCCACGACCCGCAGCTGGTACGCCGACTGCACCTCGTGACCATCCGGGTCCGTCGGCTGCCAACCGAACTGCGGGACACCCTGGATGGCCAAGGGGTTCGTGCGGTCGTTGACGGTGAGGGCCCGCGGTGCGCCGGGAGCCCGATCGTGCGTACCGCTCGTGGCAACCGCCGGCGCACCGCCCGACGCCTGTCCGGCGGGTAGCACCATGCCGCCCAGTGGCACCAGCACTGCTGCAGCCACTGTGACCACGGCAGGGCGGGACCGGAACCGGAACGAATGGGCCGACCCGGCGGGGATTCGCCTGGATGTGGGGAGAACCTGCAGCGTCATCAGGATTCATTGCCTTCCGAGGGAGTCGGTCCGATCGACTCGCGCCGACGACCAATTGATGCTTGTGGTCGCTAATTTCCTCCATATGTCGGCCTGATGTCAACCGTTCGACGAGACGAAAGCTCTCTACCTTCATTCGAAAGAATTCGACACCATTTCCGAAGGATGAATGGGACAAGTCGGGTCGAACACGACCGACGACCCGCTGCACGGTCCACATGGTGCCAAAAGAAAGCTTCCCCAGCGAGTGTGGGATCTGGCCGCAGGATATCGGACCTGACCCCCCGGCCATACCGGCGGGTCAGGCGCTCGATTTCGGTCAGTGCGCGGGGTTGGCCAGGTAGTCCACTCCGCGCACGTGCCCACCGGCAACAACCGACAGTAGCTGCGCCGCAGTCGGATCCGTCGTTCCGCCAAACCACTGGGGAAGGTAGCGAGCATCGCGCAGTTGCACGATGTAGATGCCAGGCACCGCATTGTTGACCTGGAATGACCCGTCAGCCCGCGTGTAGGTGAAGTTCTTCGGTCCCTGCGGACTGAGGCTGTAAGGCGACGCGTAGACGAGCAATTCGGCGTTGGCCACGGGGCGTCCGGTCCGAGCGTCGACCACCTTGCCGGAGATCTTCCCGGTGCCGCTCACCAGTGCGGGGTCGTGGACACCGAGCAACGTTTCGTCGGCTACCACCGTCGACCCGGCGGAGACCGAGATCGCCGTGGCAGCGGCCTGACTAGCCGCACCGGCGTCCGTACCGTTGAACCAGGACGTCACGTAGTGCCGAGCCGGATCGGCGAACGCAATGGTGTAGTCGCCGGCGGCCACCTTGTCGGCCGCGAAGGTGCCGTTCTGACGGCTGCACGTCTTGTAGGCGACGACCGTCGGATTGGCGGTCGAATAGAGGAATGCGCAGGCGCCGACGATCTTCTCTCCGGTGCTGGTGTCGGTGACGGCACCCCTGACCGACCCGGCGGCGGCCGCGGCGGGCAGCTGAACGCTCACGTCGGTGACAACGCCGGCCCCGTCGACGGTGATGGTCGAGGCATTATCCCGGTTGGCGGATCCCGCGACGGTCGCGCCGTACCACCGCGAGGCTGATCTCGGGGTGTCGCCGGACACGAAGACCTGATAGGAACCGGCAGGTACCGCATCGATCTCGAACGACCCGGTTCTCGACGAGCAGGCGCGGCCCACCGAATAGGTCTGTCCCAGCGGATAAACCGCCGCGCAAGCCTTCGGCAGCGGCTTGCCCGTGGTCGCAGCCGTGATCTGTCCCGTGACAGCGCCTGCCAACGGAGTGGGGGCCACCTTCAGCACGGTCACCGTCAGCGTCTGGGTCAGGGCCGCGCCCTTCGCCTGCTTGGCCGTGACGACCACGTGATAGGTACCGGCGGTCCCTGCCGCCGGGACGCCACTGATGGTTGCCCTACCCGAACCGAGGTCGCTGAATTGCAGGCCGCTGGGTAGTTGAGATTTCTTGACGCTCAGGCGTGGCACCGGATAGCCGCTGGCCCGCACCGTGAAGTTGGCGCTGGATCCCTGGACGACCGTGACAGAACTTGCCGAATCGATGCTGATCGGGGTGGGTGTACCCAGTCCATAGGCCCACTGCAGGCGGTTGTAGGCGCTGGGATTGGCGATGTGCGCGAGGTACGGCGCAGCAACGGTTCCCGAGCCGGTGAAATTCAACATGTTCCAGGAATCGCCCTGACGGTAGCCGGGCCAGAAGACGGATCCCATGCCGAGTTCACGGATCGTGTCCGTCACCGCATACATGTACGAAACGGGGTTGCTACCGTCACGGGGTCCGTCGAAGTTGGCACCCTTGTTCAGCGTGGTACCGAATTCCCCGACGATCGTGCGCGATTCAAAACCGGCGATCTGCCCCTTGAACCAACTCTTCCAGTCCTGGTAGGTGTTGAAGCTCAGGCCGAAGGCACTGTAGACGTGGAGTTCGAGCAGGGTCCCGTCCAATCGTTGATCGTTGCCGACCGAACCCAGGTACCAGTCACCGCCAGGACCGGTTCCGGCGATGATGACCCGTGACCGCGGGAAAGTGGAGAAGTGCTGCAGCCAGCCGGCTGCGACATCGCGCCAATTGGTGGGGTTGCCGGCAACCCAGCCACTTGGGTCGTCGTTGTAACCCTGGGGCTCGTTGACCAGGTCCAGATACACATTGGCATCTTTTCCGAAAGCACTGATCACCCGCTGGTAGGTGTCGTAGAAGGTGGGGATGGCATTCGGTTCGACCAGCATGAAGGTCCGATCCGGCCAGACCGACAGGATCACATTCATCTTCAGCTTGGTCGCCGCATCGACGATGCCGCGGTAGCTCGCCCACCAGGATCCACTCACCGTCGCCTGATTGATGCCCAGTCGCACGGTATTGGCGTTGAGCACCGTCTTGAACTGCTGCAGAATCTGGGTCGACTTGCGGAACGTGGTCGCATAGTCGTCAGTCGCCGACAACCCGCTGGGGACATTGTTGTCCTGGATGAAGTTGTCCCGCGGATCGGCCCAATTCACGCCGCGGAAACGGGCGGTCAGACTCTTGTCCTGATCGGCTGCGGGTGGAAACGTCGCGACCGTAGCGACTGCGGCACCGGACGAGGAAGGTGCAGACGGCGCTACGGCAGATGCCGCGGAGTCGGGAGTGCCACCCGGTGGCGCAGCTGAGGCCGAAACCAGCCCCAATCCCGAGGTCAACAAAAGCGCGCTGAGCGCAACGACGGTGCTCCGAAATAGAGATCTGGACACGTCTCACCCTTCCGCTGTCGAGCGTTGACCCGTCGGGCGTGAGTAAGGACCGCATCGGTGGGGTCGTCGCTACTGGCTTGAGCCACGGGTTTCACCCAGTTCAGAGCGTCGCGGCGAACTTAGCTTCATGCAGAAGCTAAGTCCTGTCAAGGACTCGATTTCCAAAATGCGGCATTCAAGACAGCAGGCGCAGAACTCACCACGGAGTTGGCCTCGCGGGAGAGTGTCCGGCGGGGACAGCGGAGTCCAACGACCCGGGACCTGCTTCCAACAAACAGTTTCCATGCGCTTTCATGTTATCCATCGGGCGCTGTGCATCCGTGAGGTAGCGCCTCCGTCGCCGGCCACGCGGACCGCCCCTGCCCCCACTGGCTCGCAGGGCGATTCACTTGTCTTCCCAGGTGAACTAACCTAGCGTCAGGCTGGTGGTCGACATGGTCAGCGCGCGGTCGGGTTCTCGCGGCGCACCACCTGCGGAACTGAGCCCACTGAGTCCTTCGGCTCGTACCTGCCTGGTGGAATTGATGGTCCACGGCCCACTCTCGCGCGCGGAACTGGCCAGACGACTGTCCCTGTCGTCCGGAAACCTGACGAAGATCACGCGGCCCTTGATCGACGGTGGATACGTGCGCGGGCTGGATGCGGAGATGTTGGCCCCCACCGGTCGCCCGTCCCACCGCCTGGAGGTGGTACCTGACCGGGCGGTGTTCATCGGTATCAAGCTGACCGACGATCAGATGTATGTCGTCCTGACCGGCCTGACGGCCAACCTGGTCCACGACGAGCAGTACGAATTGGGCAGCCACGATCCGGCCGCGGTGATCGAGCAGATTGCTCTCGCCATCAACCGGATACGCGACTCCGGCTATCCGCAGATCGCCGGAGTCGGGATCAGCCTGGCCGGAACCAGCACGCCGGCCAGTTCTCACGCGCGGAACTCGGAATATCTGGGTTGGTCGGACGTCCCGCTGGCGGAGTTGGTCGAAGCCAGGGTCGGCCTGCCGATCACCTTGGAGAACGACGTGCGAGCACTTGCCGCGGCCGAGCATTGGTTCGGTGCGGCAGCCGGTATCGACGATTTTGCTCTGATCACCGTCGGTGTGGGTATCGGATGCGCGATGGTGATCAACGGCGAATTGGTGTCCGGGCAGGAGGGCACGGCCGGGATGATCGAGCACTGGCAGATCGACGACCGGGGCAGCCTGTGCGAGCTGGGCCACCGCGGCTGCCTGCGGTCGTACCTGACGACGTCCGCGATCACCCGGACGGTCGCCGTCGCGGCCGGCCTTCCTGGATTGACCTTTCAGGACTGCGTCGATCGCTCCCGAGCCGGTGATCCGTTGGCCGACCGGGTGTTCCAGGATGCCGGTCGCGCTCTCGGGATCCTGGTGGCGCTGCTGGTCAATCTGATGGGTCCACAGCTGGTGTTGCTCTCCGGCGAGAGCTATCAGATGTACCAGGCCGGCGAGTCGGCCATCCGCGCCGCGATGGCCGAGCACCTGCACTGGAGCGTGCACCCTCCTGAGCTGCAGGTCAGGCCTCTCACCTTCACCGCGTGGGCCCGGGGTGCGGCAGTCATCGCCATCCAGCGCCACGTCGACCTGCTGACCAGGGCGCCTCCTGGAGCGGCCTGGGGAGCCAAAGGGACGCGGCAATCATGAGGTTGGTGTCGGTTTCCTGTCCCAGACGCCCTTCCTCCTGGGCCTGAGCCCGTCGCTAGAATGCTCGCTTGGGCAGCTTGTGCTGCTCACGGAGTAATGAGAGCTCGTTCCGCTGACGCCTCTGGAGTGCGCTCACCTCGTCGGACTGCAGCCGGCCGAGATGCCTCGACACCTCATCGAACAGGCGACGTACTTCACCGATAACCTTCTTGTCCGGCAGACCCACCGCTTCCTTGCCGAGGGTCTGGAGCTGGCCAAGGTCAGCCCGCAGCTCCTCAGCAGCCTTCCGCTTGTACGTTCGCTTGATCAGGTCGGCGGTCTGGACGATCTGGTCAGGCGTCATGCTTCCTCCATCGGTAGATACCGAGATTGACACAGGCCAGCCCGATCGACGCGAGGGGGTCCGGTGATGATGGGCGGCAACCTCAGACCGGGCTGGCCGAAGGCCGGAAGCTCTGGCGGTAGCGGCTGGGGCTGATCCGAGCGACACGGGTGAAGTGGGTGCGCAGGGTTTGGACGGAACCGAAGCCGCACTGCGTGGCGATGCGCTCGATGGTGTCGTCGGTGGTCTCCAGAAGTTCCTGCGCTCGCGAGACACGTTCGTGCATCAGCCATTGCAGCGGAGTGGTGCCGGTGCGGGCCCGGAAGTGGCGGACGAAGGTGCGTTGGCTCATCGCCGCCCCCCCGGCGAGATCGTCGAGGGTCAGCGGGCGATGCAGCTGTGAGCGGGCCCAGGCCAGGACCGGGCTCAGGTCGGTCGATTCGCCCGTATGCAGGGGTTGGTCGATGTACTGCGCCTGGCCGCCGTCGCGATGCGCCGGAAGCACCATGCGACGGGCCAGGGCGTTGGCGAACCGGGCGCCGTGGTCGAGCCGGATCAGGCTGAGACACAGGTCCAGGCCGGCACATTCGCCCGCGGAGGTGAAGATCTGGCCGTCCTGGGTGTAGAGCACATTCGGATCCAGCAGCACGTTCGGCCAGCGCCTGGTCAGCTCGGCGCCGTGCATCCAGTGGGTGGTGGCCCTCCGCCCGTCGAGCAACCCGGCCGCAGCCAGGGTGAACGCGCCAGTGCAGATCGAGGCGATGCGCGCACCGCGGGCGTGCGCGAGGCGGAGCGCCTCGAGCAGATCCGGCGGCGGATCACCCTGCAGGTCAACACAAGCCGGGACGATCACGGTGTCGGCCTTGGCCAGCTCCTCCAACCCTGGCGCTTCGCCCAGCAGGAGACCTTCCGCGGTGCGGACGGGTCCGTTCTCGCCGCGACAGAGGACAACCTCGTACCACGGCACCGGAAAATCCCGCCTCGGCCGGCCGAAAACTTCGCAGGCGACCGCGACCTCGAAGATCGGTACGTGGGCGGTGAGCGGCACGACCACGCGATGGGGAGACAGCATGGCGTGAATCTAGCCCTCATTGGCATTCCCGCCACTCACTGGGCACTGACGGATCAGGCCATTCTTGATCGCATGACGCCCCCGAGACCAGGTCACCGCCCATCGCATTCCGATGTTTCGAACTCAAAAGGCACGGTCACCGTCTTCGGTGCCTATGGGCACACGGCCGGCTTCGTCGCCTCGGAGCTGACCCTGCGCGGCTGGGACCTGATCCTCTCCGGACGAGACGCGGACAAGCTGCAGGCCGCCGCCGACCGTCATCCAGGATCCGGCTCGCGTGTCGCGTCCATCGAGGACCTGGACTCCGTGGACAGAGCCCTCGCCGGAGCCGCCGCAGTCATCAACTGCGCCGGACCTTTCGGCGAGAGCACACCGGCCCTCATCGACGCGGCGCTCCGGGCCGGCATTCCCTACATCGACTTCACCGCAGAGCCTTTCGTCACGATCGAGACCTTCGAGAACTACACCGATCCCGCTCGTGACGCCGGCATCGTGGTCCTGCCGTCGATGGGATTCTTCGGCGCTCTGGGTGATCTGTTGGCGACCGCCGCCATGGGCGACTGGCCCAGCGCGGACGAGATCACCGTGGCTGTCGCCCTCGATAGCTGGACGCCGACCCGAGGTACGCGGCTGGCTGGCGAACGCCGGGCGGGTCGGCGCCTCGTGTGGACGGATGACCACATGACGGAACGCTCCGACCAGGAGCCCAGACCCATTGGGAAGTGGGACTTCCCGGCACCGTTCGGCACGCAGCAGGTCGAGGGCGAGTTCTCCACCGTCGACACCCTGACGATCGCCCACCACCTCTCCGTCCCGCAGATCAGCACCTATTTTTACCTGGACGCGACCGGCGACCCTGATCGGAGCATCGAGGCGCCAGTCGGACGGTCTGCCCAGGTGTTCGTGATAGAGGCCGCAGCCCGTCGGGATGGCCAGGAGCGGCGGGTGACCGCTCGGGGACGTGACATCTACGCCGTCACCGCCCCTCTCGTGGTGGAAGCGCTCGAGCGGATCCTCGATGGCCGTTGCTTCGTCACGGGAGTCGTCTCGGCCGGCGAAGCCTTCGACACCCAGGATTTCCTCGGGGCGCTGCACGAAGATCCGGAGAACGGGTTCAGCCTCGACCGGTGATGTGACATGGTCCGGGATCGTTTCACAGCGGGCCGAGGGTGTTGCCTGAATTCAGCGTGCCTGAGTGAGCGTCGTGGTGGCGAAGTCGTTCTCCCGGGGTGGTCCTTTCGATCGGAGGGTCCGAACTAGCGTTCCCTGAACATTTTTCGGTCGCAACGTGACCTACGCGCCAGTGACTTAACGCAACCTTTCGTTGCGATTGCCAGTAGCCGCCTGGAGGATCCGAGGCAACCCGGCGCTTCGCCCCCGCCGTCCTGCATTTCGTGCTCAGCGCAGCTGCTGGCATGATTTCAGCAAACGTGGCAGACTTGTCGAATGGATGCCACGGTGGTGTTGGGTCAGCAAGGTCGATTGGTGATCCCGGCAAACGTTCGCGCGGCGCTCGGACTGGCGCCCGGCGATCAACTGCACCTGCACGTTGCCGGCCCTCGGCTGGTTCTCGAGCGTCCAGCCGATGCCGTCACCGAGTTGCGGGCGTTGGGTTCTCTCGTGCCCCGGTCACGATCCCTGGTCGAAGAACTTCTCGCCGAACGACGGCTGGCCGCCGCGACCGAATGACCGTCCTCGATGCCTCGGCAGTGCTGGCCCTCATCCACGGCGAACCCGGCAGCGACACTGTGGCCCGAGAGATCTCCGGTGCAGTCTTGGGCGCTGCCAATCTAGCCGAAGTGGTCGGCAAGCTCGTCGATGCTGACATCGACGTCGTCCGATTGCGCGAACTGCTCAGTGCAGCAGGTGTCGTCATCGAGCCGCTGAGCGCGGCCGACGCCGAACTGGCCGGCGCACTCCGATCCATCGACGGTGGCCGGGCACTGTCCTTGGGCGATCGCTGCTGCCTGGCCCTCACCATCAGAAGCGTGCCGCCAGAGGTTCTCACTGCCGATCGCGTCTGGGCCGATCTCGACCTGCCGATCAACGTTCGGTTGATTCGTTAGGTCTCTGCGCGTGGGCCGGGACCGCGAGCACCCGACGGTTGCTGTCGGCGTCAGCGTGCAGGTCGAGCTTCGAGAAGATCGTGCTGACAACGGGTTCCACCGTCTTGATGCTCAAGTGGAGTTCCCTACTGATTGCGGCGTTCGAGAGGCCGAGCGCCATCAGCTCGAGGACGTCCCGTTCTCTGCAGCAGAGTGGCCGAGATCAGTCCAGGCCCGGGTGTCCCCCAGATCGCCAGGCCCAGGACCAATGCGGTCACCGACACCGCGGCGGCCGCGAGCATCCAGGCCAGTTGCCGTCGGACCCGGCCGTCCGACGAACGCCAGCGGACAGCGACCGCCACCACCCAGAGCACCTGGAATCCGATGTAGGCGGGATGGGCGATGCCGGCCCAGGCGGACGTGACGCCGGCCGGGGTCCCGGCATTGAACGGATGATCGCTGACCACTCCGGCCGATGCGTACTCCACGGGCCAGATCGCCGACAGCGACGCGCACGCGACCGTCACCACGAGGACCACTGCGGCTACCCACCGCCATCCTCGGGAGGGCAGTCGCCCGTCGGGGAAGCAGATGACGGCGAAAGTCGTCAGCATCAGCGCGACATCACCGCCTCGACGACCCCGGTGGCCATGAACAGCAGGCCCTCGCGATGGCCGGGGCGTTGGGACAGAATGTAGGAGCCGACGATCGAGAAACTCAGCGCCAGCAATCCGTTGTGCAGGTTCGAGACCCATAGGCCGTGCTCGGCCCGAACGCGATCAGCACGACCACCACGCTGACGACGACCAACGGCGGCAGCCCACGCAAGCCCAGAACGTCGGCGTTTGCCATCGGACCATCGTGTCACGGTCCATGAACCCCGCCATTGCCACCGCTTCCGATCTCCGACAAGCCACGCCGACCGAGCGCTTGCTGACCAGCACCCTGCTGATCGCGCCGGTCATCTACCTGGCCGCCGACTCGATGTATGCCGCCCGCGGCTGGAACGACGCCACCGCCGGGGTGCTCCACGTCCTGGGAGCCATCGCGTACGGGTTCGTCGTCCTACGCATCGCGCGAACCTGATCAAGCCGCTGGGACTGTTCTTCCCGCTGTCATTCGCGCTGATCGGCTGGGCGCTGCTGAGGTTGGGCCACCGCTGGCAGGGCCTGCTCGTCCTCGTCGCGATCCTCGCCTGGCCCGTTGCGCACATCGGCAACATCGCCGCCGTGGCTGTGCCCGTCAACGTCGCTCTCGTCGTTGCCTTCGGCAGCCTGGTCTGGGCGCGGGCCGACTCGGCGTGAGGGTTCGGACGAATTCGCACTCTCGGTAGTCGGCTCCGACCGACGTCTCGTTCCGCGCCCGGCAAGATGGTGGCGTGACGTCTCGATCAACCAAGCCCGCAGCGCCTGACCACCCCCAGCGCGCCGACCTGCCCGAGATCCTTGCCCGGGTCAAGGCGGCCGGGCGTACCGGTGGCAGCACCTACCGCAGCGCTTCCGCGGTCGCCGCAGGCCTGAGCAAGGAACTCCGCGCCGCCGATCAACTCCTGCTCGCCGGACATGCCCAGGCGGCGGTCGAGGTGATCGAATCCGGTATCAAGCTCATCGAGAAGGCCTTCGCCACCGTCGACGACTCGAGCGGCATTCTGGGTGATCTGATACGCCGACTGCAGCAGGATCACGCCGACGCCTGCGAGCAGAGCGGTCTGGAGCAGACGAGACTTGCTGTCCACCTGGCGAAGTGGGCGATGCGCACCGATTGGGAAGTGTTCCTCGAGAGCCCCACCACCCACGCTGCCGCGCTCGGCGAGGTGGGACTGGCCCGCTTCGAGGCGGAGGTCGACAAGCACTACCGGTTGCTCCCACCCTTGGGACCCGGTGAGAGCGACGAGCGCGGCGGCCAGGTCAGCGCCTTCAACGTCACCTTCCTCAAGACGTTGCTGGCTGCGCGGCATGGTGCCGACGCGGTGGTCGAGGTGATGGCACGCGATCTCTCGTACTCCTACCACTACCTGAAGATCGCGAAAGTGCTCGCCGGGGCCGGACGTGACGACGAGGCAATGCGCTGGCTGGAGCGCGGCCAAGGTCCGGAGTACGGCCGCCGGGACGAGCGCCTCGACGATTTCGCTGCCGAGCTGCACGTCCGAGCGGGTCGCGTCGACATCGCGACCGACATGGCGGCCACGCGATTCGGCGAATCACCGTCGGCCGAGCTCTACGACCGACTTCACGATTTCGCCAGCGAATCCGGCGACTGGACCGAACGACGGGCCACCGCCCTTGCGGTGCTCGAGGCACTGCCGGAGGCCGTTGGATTGGACGTCACGCCGGCGTACCGCGCGGACCCGTCAGGCCACAGCGAGTTGGTCAAGGTCCATTTGAGCGAAGGCGATGTCGGGGCAGCCTGGCGGGCGGCGCAGCAGGGCGGGTGCACCACCCGTGTCTGGGCCGACGTCGCCGATGCCCGCGGCGCCGAGCATCCCGCCGATGCAATGAGGGTCTACCAGCTGCTGGCTGTCAGAGAGCTGGACGTCACCGACCGCGCTGCGTATCGTCGCGCTGCTGCGCTGATCCGTCGGTCCCATCGCTTCGCCGAGGCTGCCGGTCTGACCTCGCAGAGTCGGGCCTGGATCCTCGGAGTCCGCAACGACAACCGCAGGCGGCCAACCCTTCAGGACGAGTTCGACCGGTACGGGATACCCGCCTCGTAGCGCGAAGTGACTTCGCACCCGGCTGTTCGGGCGAAAGCAGATGCGTGGAGTTCAGACCAATTCGCACCGCCAGGAACGAGGTCTCACCGATACCGTTCCCAAGGCAGTCCGTTGTCCTACTCGAACAAAACGATCAGCGAGGTGCGTGAAGAATCGCCGGACATCACCATCGTTGCTTCCGGAACCGCCATCTTGGCACCGTTCCCCACTCAGCCGACCTGCTCGGGGTCGTACGGGCTCCCGACGAAGACTATCTGCGGTAGGCTGAACACCCAAGGATCAACGCCCTGATCTGAGAAAATCTCCAACCACATTCCACCGGTCAATTCGAACGCGGGGTCACCGCGTACCAATTCAGACTGTGGCCGAACACCAATAATCGACTCTCCTTCCAAAAAAGTCAAAGCTTCCGGCCCCTGTGTTTCTGAAACTCCGAGAAATACCACCCCGCCCTTCACCAGGCGCCACGATGAATCGGTATTTAGTGACCAATTCTTGCCATAGATGGATAAGGCAGGATACTCGTAAGAAGCGTGATCGATTCCAAGGGGCACGAGCCCAGCGATTGCTACCCCAATATCTCCGATCACGGCCCCAGCTCCACATGTGTCAGGTCACGCCTGAGCGCTTTCCAAGCCGGCCCGCTGACGCCGGCCGGCGGGTGAGGCTGACGCCCGGTAAACGGGCTCACCGCCTGGCCGTGACTGTCAGTGAATGAGGCGCGGAGTGGAGCCGGACCAGCGGGCTCCATGATACGGACCAGCGACCCATCAGGCATCTCGTATTGGGTGCCCGGTGACGTGGTCGGTTTACTCGGGAAGTTTGAGTCGCGGAAGCCCGCTTCCATCCGTGATCGGCTGGTTGAAACGACAACGCCGTCGGCGTTGGCGATGAAATCCGCCCGCCGCGGAGGAGTGGAGGCACCGCCCGCGCCCCCTGCCGGACAGGCGGTGAGCCCCAGCGGGTCAGACCAGCCGGTCGGGTTGACGACGTAGCTGTGGGGGTCGTCGGCCGGCGCAAGGCCCAACGGGTCGCTGGTGGTGTAGCGCGCGGCGGCGGGGTCGTAGTAGCGGTGCCGGTTGTAGTGCAGGCCGGTCTCGTCGTCGGCGTACTGGCCGGGGAACCGGATCGGGCACTGCACCGCGGGATCAGCGTATTTTGACGAACCGTTGGCAGCCTTGAACGTTCGAGGCGCACCCCACACGGTCGATTCGGCATTCCTCCACGCTACCCGGCTGCCGTCGGGGGTCACCAGTTCGGTCGGGGTCCCGACCAGATCGCTGACGATGGCGAAGAACTGGGCATCGGCGGCAGATCCACCGACGGTCTGACCGACGGTCTGACCGACCGGCCGCCAACTGCCCGGCAGGTACTCCCAGGTGGTCACCTCCGGGTCAGCGCCGGTCGAGGTCCTCAATTTGCTCTGCTCGATCAGCCGGTCGCCGTCCCAGGCGAACAGGGTCTGCTCGAGGACGCCGCCGTCCAGATCCAACCGCTGCTTGCTGATCCGCCGGCCGAACACGTCATAGTTGTAGGCCCACCGCTGATCACCCGAAATGGCGGCGACCATCCGATCGTCGGCGTCGTAGCGGTAGCGCCAGGTCTCGGCCTTTTGCGACAACCGCTTCCGCGTCCGGGTGACCACTCGACCCTGCCGATCGTGGCCGTACGACACGCCGCCGGCGCGGGTGACCAGAGTGCCCGCATACTCCCGCAGGCCGGCACCCTCAACCGCACCAGCGGCCGCGGGAGCGGCGCTGACCGCCGGGTTCGCACCGACCGCACCGCCCACCGACGCTGCTGTCACATTCCCGGAACGGTCGTAGACGTAGCTCTCCGTCCACCATGCCGCCTGCACTCCGACTACCCGACCGGAGCTATCGAGGTCGAAACGGCGCGAAGACCCGGTCAATCCGTCCGACATCCCGGCCAGCGCGCCGTCGATGCGGTAACGGAAACTGCGGGCCGTCGCCAGAACCGGGCGATCCCCGACCTTCCCGACTGCTCCGGCGACAGATCCCATGACCTGATTCACCAACCGGTGCGCCGCATCGAAGGTCTGCTCCAACCGGCCGCCGGCGGAGAAGCTCCGGCCGACCTCCCGCCCGGCGGCGTCGAAGGCAAACGTCACTTGCTGGCCGGCGGTCTGCAAGGTCTGCGGACGGCCGGCTGCATCGAAGCCCCACTGCGACAACACCCCTGACGGCGTGGTGCGCGAGATCCGCTGCCCCGCAGCGTCGAACGTCGCGGTCACACTGTGGCCGTTGACGGTCTCCCGCACCACCCGACCACAGGCGTCGCGGTCGAGATCGACCACAGCGCCCGGAGACTCCGCGCTCAGGAGGCGACCGGCCCGGTCGTACTCCATCCGCGTCATGCCATCAATGGTGGTTCGTTCGACCAGATCACCGGCAGTGTTGTAGCCCAGGACAGTCTCCTGGCCGAGCCCATTGACCATCGTGATCAATCGTCCCGCGGCGTCGTGCCGGTACTGCTGGAGCCGGCCGTTGAAATCAGTCTCGGCCGCCAGACGCCCCGCGGCGTCGTAGTCGTAGCGCCAGCGCAGACCGGCCGGGTTCTGCACCGACGTCAGACGCAGTTCGGTGTCGTAGCCGAACAGCATTCGCCCGCCGTCCGGCTCGATCCGGACCACGGGCAGGTCGAAGACGCCGTTCTCGATGACGGTCCGGGCGCCGGTGGCGTCCGTATGGGAGGTGAGATTGCCCTCCCCGTCCCAGGTCCACTCCTCCCGCGCGCCGTCGGGACCGACCTGGAACGCCAGCTTGCCGTCCCCGGTCCAGCCGAGCGTGGTCACTCCCCCGAGCGGGTCGACACTGCGGACGACACGGCCGAAGCCGTCGTATTCGAATCGGGTGGTGCCCCCGAGCGGGTCTGACACCGAGGCCGGTAGCCCGGCGGCGTTCGAGGTCACGGCGGTCGTCGCACCGAGTGGGTCGGTGATGGACGCCACGGCACCGTTTGCGTTGCGACCGAAGACTGTGGCAGCGCCGAGCGGATCGGTGGTGGAGACTAGATTGCCAGACCCGTCGTAGGTCCGCGTCCACTCCGCGCCGGTTACGTCGACAGCCCGAACCGGAAACCCGATGAAGTTGCGCTGCAACAATTCTCGCAGACCATCGGGGTAGGTGACCTCGACCAATCGGCCGGATCCGTCGTACTCGAACTGGGTGGAGCGGCCGAGCGGATCGGTGCGCACCAGCAAGTGGTCGTGGCGGTCCCACACGGACGCCGTGACGTTGCCGAGCGGGTCGATCTCGCGGGTGACCTGGTGCGCATGGTTGTACTCGTACGTGGTGACGCCGCCGAGGGAATCAGTAACCAGTGTCCGCCCGGGAAGGTAGGAGAACCCGTACGACAGCACACGTCCGCGACCGGACGTCCGCACGCAGCGACCCTCTTCGTCGTACTCGTAGCGGTACCAGATGTCGTTGCGGTCGCGCCACCCGACGATCCGCTCCGACTCCCAGTCGAACCGGAGCGGATCTCCGTCGGAGTTGTTCACCCGCAGCATGTTCCCGAGCAGGTCATAGCCGAACGAGGCGACCAGGATGTGGTTCGACCCGTCCTGCACCCGAAGTCCCGTCACCCGCGAGCCAACGGAGTCGACATCGACCCGGTAGCCGGCGGAGTGCCGGACGGCGCTGACCAGACCTCGGTTGCCGTAGTCGAAGGAGATGGAATTGCCGTGGTGGTCGATGATCTCGAGCAGTGCGCATCGGTCGTCGGCGTCCGGAGCTGCGAACCGGCGGGTGACCCGGAGGTCGGGATCCTCCACCGTCCAGCCACCACCGGCGATCCGCCGCAGCGGCCAGCGCTGGATCCCTTCGGTCGGCCAGAAGGCAATGCCGTCGGCAGCCAGTGCGGCGTCGGGGTAGTACAGCACCACGCCGTCCTCGGCGACGAAGCACGCACCGCCGTCGGACCCGATCTCCACCCGCTGATCCAGCGTCGAGGCCCAGGAGTGACCGAACGAGCCGCCCCACCGGTAGGAACTCTTGTAGACCCGCTTGAGCGTCAGCGGCAGGACACCCGGAAGCTCCAGATCCGTCTGGATCATGATCATCTCGCCGGTGACCACGTCGATCGGGTCGCCGGCGCAGGGCAGGCTGTCGGCGGGCGTGTCGTGCCGGGCAGCGGTCCCCGCACCGTCGGCCGCCCGGGAACCGGCCCGGTCGACGCCGGCGACGGCGTTCTCGGCGTTCCGCCCACCCGAAGCCACAGTTTCGACACCCCGCGCGTCCTTGACCACCGTCGACGCGGTCCTGGTCGCCCCGACCAGCGCATCCGCACCCTTGGCGACCTCGCCGGCCGCCCGCCCACCCGGTATCAGACCGGCCGCGTCGATCACCAGGTCGACGACCGATCCCTTGCCGGTGGCGAGCATGACGGCGCCGTCGATCAC
This sequence comes from Nakamurella sp. UYEF19, assembly GCF_040546275.1. Lineage (NCBI taxonomy): Bacteria > Bacillati > Actinomycetota > Actinomycetes > Nakamurellales > Nakamurellaceae > Nakamurella > Nakamurella sp. UYEF19. The sequence continues at coordinate 39,044 of NZ_JBEPNO010000015.1, forward strand.
CAGCGCGCCGGCGCCGGTGGCCAGGGCGATCGGACCCATGATCGGGGCCAGTACCGGGATCATCGCCAACAGACCGGCGATGCCCGAGATCTGCTTCAGCACGCTTGATATTGCCGTCAGGACATCGGCGTGATCCCTGATCCAACCGCCGACGGCATTGCCCAGCTTGCCCCAGAACCCGGGCGGCTCCTCGAATCTGGTCCCCGCGGCCTGATTGATCGCATTCGCGCAGGTATCGACGGCTGCATTGTGCTCGGACCGGACCTGGTTCGCCGCATCCGTAGTCGCCTGCAGGGCGGAATTCGCATTGCTGAGCTGGGAGGAGGCTCCCCCGGACTGCGGCTTGTAGGTGTCCGCCGGCAACGTCTCACCGGGTTTGAGCGCCTTGGTCTGGGCTTCGACGGCACTGGTGTGCCGGGAGTCGGCGGTGTGCGCGTCGGCCACGGCGTTGCTTGCAGAGTTTACCTGGGACTGCTGGTCGGACGCCTTCGCCGACAACGTGGCCATCCGTTGCTGCAGGCTCTCCAGTGTGCTGGCGTAGTTCTGCAAGGCAGACGAGACCATCGACCAGGCCTGCGACGTCGTATCCAGGTGAGGTGGCAGATCGTTGTTCAGCTTGTCGCGGTAGGTGTCCGCCTCGTCTCCCTTGAAATCACCGGAGTCGATGCGGCGAATGTCGGACGACGCACCCGAGGCCGCCACGGAGAACATTGACCATTTAGTCGCAGATGACCGAATTGACTCTGCGTCCCCCGTCAAGGAGAAAACCGACGAATCCACCATTGATCACACCCCGCACTCATCACTGGGCCGCACACGCCCCCAAACCCTGCCATGCCGCTGCAGGCCCGCCTGTCTGCCGGTCAGCCTCCGACGATAGAGCGTCGGTCGAGGTTCCCACCGGATCTGCCGAACTTGTGGACAACCCTGGCCGGAGCGGTTGCTACTCCGTCGTCCTGCAGGCTGCTCGCTCTCCTGCTTTGATCAACTCATGGTCATCAGGGGTCGGCGACGGTGGATGGTTCTCTTGGTAGGGGTAATGCTGACCGGGTGCACCGGTTCGCCTGATCCGGCTCCGGCGACATCAGGTTCGACGTCAACTCTGACATCGCCCGTGACTCAGGGCGTACCGAGCTCGACAGCACCGACGTCGAGCGGTTCCACGCCGTCAGTCTCCAGCACTTCCTCCAGGCCGCCGTCGCCGAGCACCGCAGCGCCACGCACGACGTCATTGACGTCATCGACGTCATCGACGTCATCGAGTCAGCACACGAGCACCACGCCGCGGCAACCGGTGGGCTCGACCGAGAGGTTCCGATTGGCCGACGCCGTGCGTGAACACGTCATGATCGACCTGAAGCGGGACCTCGACCGCGATGGCAAGGACGACGTGATCTCCGTCGACATCGTCCGACCGCGGACGTCGGGTCGGGTTCCGGTGATCATGGAGCAGTCCCCGTACTACGACGGAGCGGGCCGCGGCTCGCTGAGCCAGCGCAAGGTGCGCAATACCGCCGGCGTGGTGGTCGGGATGCCCCTGTTCTACGACAACTACTTCGTCCCCCGCGGTTATGCCTTCGCTGCGATGGACAGCCCGGGTCAGGGCCGGTCCACCGGCTGCGGCGATTTCTACGGGCCGGCCGACCGCGCCGCCGTCAGCGCCGTGCTCGACTGGTTGGGCGGATCTCGCACCGCGACATCCGATGCTGGTCAGGCGGTGTCGGCGACCTGGTCGTCCGGTCGGGTTGGAATGATCGGCAAGTCCGCCGATGGCGCGGACGCGCTGACTGCGGCGGCCACCGGGAACCCGGCCCTCAAGACGGTGGTGTCGATCGAGGGTCTGGTCGATCTGTTCCCGCTCAACAGCACAGCGGCCGCGGAACCCATGATGTTCTTTCCCCAGGTGGACGGAACCCAACGGGGCTGGAACCCCGCCTGCGATCCATTCAATGCGGTCATGACCACCCAGCAGAACGCCGGTGGTGTCACCTACAACCAGTTCTTCCGCGATCGGAATGGCCTGGAATCCATCGGCAAGTGGCGTGCCGCGACGTTCATCGTGACCGGCCTGCGAGACCTGGTAGCACCCGCGAATGAGTCCCTCAAACTGTGGGAGGCCCTGGGCGCAAGAAAGATTCCGCGAAAATTGTGGCTCACGCAGGGTGGCCACGCAGATCCGTTCGACCTGCGCCGGGCGCAATGGGTCGATACCCTGCACGCGTGGTTCGACCGCTACCTCCTCGACCTGCCAAGCGGCATCGAGACCGCACCCGCGGTCACCGTCCAGAACGCCGATCTGTCCTGGCGTGACCAGTCGATCTGGCCCGCTCCTCCTGCGCCGCAGGTCTTCCGGTTCAGCGGCCAGGCACTCGAACCGAAGCCGCCGGTCACGTCGCCGCCGACGGCTCTCGGCACGATCGTCGCTCCGGCCGGACTGAGTGCGACTGCAGTGAACGACCTGCTGGACCCGCTCTACGATCCGAAGGTTGCGTCGGCGGGACCCGGACAGCGGGTGCTGCTGTTGACGGCCCCACTCGTCGCGCCGCTGCGGTTGTCCGGCCGACCGCAGGTGATCCTGCCCCTGCAGGTGGTCGGCTCGCGCGCCCAGGTCGTCGCGACCGTCGTCGACTACGGCACCGGCAACCGGGTCGCGACCACCGACGATCTCGATGGCGGGTTGGTGCCGGCGGGCGGCCAGGATTGCTGGGGTCAGAGCGCCGGACGTGACAGTGCCTGCTATCCCAGGCTTTCCATGGCCACCCGGCCGAGCAAGTGGGGTGTGCTGTCCTCCGGCGTGCTGGACCTCGGCCTCAACTCCGCCGGCACCGCGCGGCTTCCGATCGCCCAACGCACCTGGCTGACCGCGGCCGTGCCGATGAAACCGGTGGACCTGCTGATCCCGGCCGGACACCGGATCGGGCTGCTGCTGACCATGAGCGACACTTTCGGTGCCCCGCCGCCGGACGGCGAGCAACTGACGATCGGATCGACCGGCTCGCTGACCCTGCCGGTGACCGCCGGCTGACCCGGCCGGTGCAGGAGCGCGGGAGTTCGCGACACACGGACTCGCCCATCAGGGCGTCAGCCTCGAAAGACCAGCGGCCGGAGGTGTCCTATGGGCTGTCGGCAGCGGGACCTTCGACTCTGCCGCACCCTCCACCACCGGCAAAGAATCGGTAAAACGGACGTCATTCGCTGTGGATGACCTTTCTCCGTGAGGTGGAAGGTCCAACGCTGATGAGAAATGTGATGATGGCGAGCAGTGCAGTGTTCCTCGCGACGCTGATCCGAAGGCGGTACCTGCGGTGGGGCGTCACCGCGGCGGAGCAATGGTCCTACCTCCCAGGCGACACGCTGCTCCCGGACACGAATCTCATGGCCACGAGGGCCATCAGCATTCATGCGGCACCCGAGGACGTCTGGCCTTGGATCGCCCAGCTCGGGCAGGGTCGCGGCGGGTTCTACAGCTACGACTTCCTGGAGAACCTGATCGGCTGCGACATCCACAGCGCGGACCGCGTGCACCCCGAGTGGCAGCACCCAGCGGTCGGTACCGAAATCAAACTGGCACCACAACTTCCCCTTTCGGTGGCCGCGCTCGAGCCCGGTACAGCCCTGGTGCTGCGCGGGGCCGTTCCCATGGGGTCGACGGCGCCGCCGTACGACTTCACCTGGGCCTTCGTGATCCGTCGGGCCCCGGACGGGACGAGCCGGCTGGTGGTGCGGGAACGCTACCTCTACAAGAACCGGTGGGCCCCGTTGATCGTCCAGCCGGCCGAGCTACTCAGCTGCCTGATGAGCGTTCGCATGCTGCGCACCATCAAGAAACGTGCGGAACAGGCGCCCGGCGACTCGCTGCCGCTCACGGCGAACGTCCTCACGCTCCACCCGAACTCTCCTGCAGCCCAGCACTTCGAACGACGCCGACCGCGGAATGTCCCCAGCGCAAACACGATCGACCAGCAGATCAAGGAAGTCCTGCGATGAAATCCGGACGCATCATTGCGCTGGTCGTCGGTTGCCTACTGCTGCTGCCCGGAATCGGGACACTGTTGGGCGGTGGCGGCCTCGCGTTGGGCTACGCCTTCGGTCGGAACGACGACGGCTACTTCTCGTTGACCGTCAACGATCTGCACAGCCCCACGGCGGCGATCACGGCCCGAAGCCCTGCGGTCACCAATGATCTCGGTACTCCCGTCTGGCTGACCGACGAACTGCGCACCGACGTGCGCCTCCGTGTCGCATCGACCGATCCCGCACAGAAGATCTTCGTCGGCATCGGGCCGGCCGCTCAGGTGGACACCTACCTCCGCGGCATCACCCACGATGACGTCACCTCGCTCACCGGAGGCGGAAGGCCCGTCTACCGGACCACCGCCGGGACCGGCGAAGCGACAGTGCCGTCCGAGCAGACCTTCTGGGCCACCAAGGCCACCGGCACCGGGTCCCAGGGGCTGGACTTCACCGCCACCGGTGGTCAGTGGGTGATGGTGCTCATGAACGCCGACGGGACACCCGGGATCACCAGCGACGCTGCCTTTCAGGTCAAGGCGCCATTCCTGCTGCCGCTGGCCCTGATCCTGCTGGGCTTCGGGCTTCTCGTCACCGGCGGTGCGATCGCCCTGATCGTCGTCGGCGCCTCCGGCCGGCGGCGGGACCGGGACGGAGACCGACTCCTGCCACTGAACTCGACGCTTCCTCCAGGGCGGGGTGTGACTGCCACCGCCGAGCATCCGGTCGTGCTGACCGCCCGGCTGGACCCGGGGTTGTCCCGGTGGCTGTGGCTGGTGAAATTGTTCCTGGCCTTTCCGCACTTCCTGATCCTGTTCTTCCTGCTGCCGGCGTTTGTCCTGGTCACGGTCGTCGCAGGAGTCGCCATTCTGTTCACCGGCGTGTATCCGAGGGCGCTGTTCGAGTTCAACCGCGGCGTCCTGCGCTGGACCTGTCGGGTCTCCTACTACGCGTTCTCCGGTGGCATCGGCACCGACGAGTACCCACCCTTCAGCCTGGGTAGAGCTCCGGACTACCCGGTCGTTCTTGACATCGCCTACCCTGTGCGGCTTTCCCGCGGGCTGGTCCTGATCAAGTGGTGGCTCCTGGCCATCCCGCACTACCTCATCCTGTCGGTGGCGGTCGGCAACTGGTTCGGCTGGAGCTCCTTGGACGGCGACCGTTTCGCGCTCGGACCGATCGGCGGCGGCGGGGTACTCGGTCTGCTCATCGTCGTTGCGGGTTGTGTGCTGCTGTTCACCGGCCGGTACCCGACGTCGCTCTACAACCTCATCGTGGGGGTGAACCGCTGGATCTACCGGGTCGTCGCGTACTCGGCCTTGATGACCGATCGGTACCCACCGTTCCGGCTCGACCAGGGCGGAACCGAGCCCACCAACCCGCCGCCGTGGCACCCGACCGCCGGTCCGGCCGACCCCCGCACCCCGGAACCGGCGGGTAGCCGAGGCGGACCATGACCCACACCGCATCCCCGGTCCGATCGGGCCCGGGGCAGGCGGCCCGACCCGAGAAGGGGCTGCTCGCCTATGTTCTCCTCGCCTACGGGCTGAGTTGGTTGTGGTTGGTGCCGTTGGCCGTCGCGGGCTTCCGGGTCCAGGAGGGCCAGGGCTGGCCCACCCATTTCCCGGCGTTGCTCGGGCCCATGGTGGCCGCTGTGCTGGTCGCGTGGCGAACCGGAACGCTCCGCCGACTGCTGACGGGCATGGTCCGGGTCCGCGTGTCCCTCCGGTGGTGGGCGTGGGCGATCAGCCCGCTGCTCCTCCTCGGCGTCGCGTTGGCGGCTGACAAGATCGCCGGACAGCAGCTGCCGGCGGTCGCTGATTTCGCCCGGATGAGTGGTCTCTCCTCGGCTCTGGGCGTCACCGGGGTGGCGATCCTGATGTTGCTCGTCAACGGTTTCGGGGAGGAGACGGGTTGGCGAGGTTTCGCCCTTCCCGCTCTGCAGCGCCGGTTCTCGCCGTTGACCGCCATGCTGGTGCTCTCCTTGATCTGGGCCGGCTGGCACCTACCGATGTTCCTGGTGGTGAACAACTTCCGCGACTTCTCGGCCGGAACGGTGATCGGCTGGCTCCTCGGGCTCACCGCCGGGTCGATCGTCCTGGGCTGGTTGTACAACCGGTCCGGAAGCATTGCCCTGGTGGCGGTCTGGCACGCGGGCTTCAACATGGTGAGCGCCACGGCCGCGGCGAGCGGGATCGTCGCTGCGGTCGTCACCACGGTCGTCATGGTCCAGGCCGTCGTCCTGGTCACTGCCGAACTGGTAGCGCGGCGGCGGGGCCTCCCGACGGTGCTCGGTCCCCGGACGAATTCGACCCACGCCGGCCCGGCCTCCCAACTTCGGCTCGCAGGTCGGCATTCTCGCCTTCCAACCGGAGCACGAGGATGATTCCGGCCAGGTTGAGACCGCCGGCGAGCAGGTCCCTGATTCGTCGCAGGCGGGTCAGGTCGTCGTTGCTGTAGCGGCGGGTGCCGCCGTCGGTGCGAGCGGGCTCCAGAAGTCCGCGGCGTTCGTAGGCGCGGATGTTCTGCACCCCGACATCGGTGAGTTCGGCAGCGACGGAGATGCCGTAGACACCCCTGGCGTCCTCACCCGCTGGCAGACCGGACTCGCCGCTCAGCAGATCGGGCAACTCAAGTTCCTCTCATGGTTCTCACACTTGCGATCGCCGTCGAACCGCTGCTATAAAAAAATCTATCACCACCGCCACACATCAGGACGGTGGTGACCGGATAGGGCATCACCCTGACTGTCTGAGGAGGAGGAAAGAACCAATGCTGATGCGCACTGATCCGTTCCGGGAGTTCGACCGGCTGAGTCAGCAGGTCGTCGGAACACCCGGGACCCTGGCCCGACCGTCGGCCATGCCGATGGATGCCTGGCGTGAAGGTCACGAGTTCGTCGTCGAGTTCGATCTGCCCGGGGTGGACCCGGATTCGATCGACCTGGACGTCGAACGCAACGTGCTGACCGTGAAAGCCGAACGCAAGCCAGCGCAGGGCGACCGGGAATTCGTTGCTGCGGAGCGCCCACGCGGTGTCTTCAGCCGCCAATTGATCCTCGGGGACACGTTGGATACCGAACGCGTGAAGGCCGCCTACGACGGCGGTGTCCTCACGCTCCGAATCCCGGTCGCCGAGAAGGCCAAGCCCCGCAAGATCCGCATCGACCAACCGGCCCAGCAGGACCGGAAGCTCGTCGACGCCTGACCCCGACCCGTCACAAACCGACCCAGGTAGGTGAAGACGAATGGCGAACAACGTGGAGACGACGGAGGTCTTCCTCGCCCTGTGGCTCGACGAGGACATGCTGCGGGCCGAGTTCGACGCCATCATCGCCGCGGAATGGCCGACACGGGTGCCGACCCGAATGGCTCAGAATCGTTGCCAGAGGCCGAATTCGGGTCCCTCGCACCGATGGATACCGGCTCGCTCCCGACCACTGGTGGGTTCCGAGCCGGCTCCCGCCAGAGACCCCGGCCAGGAGCGCTCACCGCCTCGCGGCACTGGATGGTGAGCGCACCAGCAAACCTGACCGAACCGAATCAGAGGAGGTACGAAATCACAGGGCTCACGAACACTTGATGATCAGACACTCACCAAGAGCCGGTTCCGTTGCGTTGCAGGGCATCCCCCGCCGCGCACCGGGACCGGCTCTTCGATGTGTTTGCTGGAAATGTAGACGGCCGGCCGGGCTACCCGCGGCCAGAACCGAGGCGGATCGAGGCGGTGTAGGAGTCCTGGTTCGGCGCCGTCTTGCCGGGATTGCCACGGAAGTCCGTCCACGACGGGTGAAGCTTGAGATCGGCACCCAGCACGGCTCCCGTGTAGTCGCCGATGAAAAGGCCCTGCACGACATTTCCCTGGTCATCGGTCCCGACGAACTGCACCTGGGGGTTGGAGGACTCGGTGGTGATCCGGTGGATAGGCAGGGACCGGCTCCGCAGCACGTCCGTCGACGTCCAGTACGCGTAGTCCAGGTTGATACCGGAACTGTCGTAGTGCCGCGTGTACGACGTCACCGCGACGACGCCATATCGGATGGCGATCGCGCCGAAGACCTCGTCCTCGGAGGTACCGACAGCGATCGTCCTGCTCCAATGCGAGCCGTCGGCGGACAGCGAGACGATGTTGTCTCCGTTGGATTTGATCGAGGCTCCCGTCGTCGGGTCGTACCGCCCGTTCCGATCATCCGCCCAGGTGAGAGCGAGCAGACCGGTGAACCGGTCGTAGTCGAGCTGCGGGTAGCTGTTGATCCGGAAGTTCTCGCCGGTCAGCGTCGGGGTGCCGAGCGGCTCGTCGAACGGGAAGTCGTAGTTGGTGTCGACGATCGCCTTCTTGAACGTGCGCCCATGATCCTTGGACGTCGCCACCACCGTGACGTCGCGGTCGCCGTTGCCGACCTGGTCGCAGGCGAGCGTGGCACAGACCTCGCCCTCGTACGCGATGTACAGGGTGCCGTCGCGTCCGACCTTCGGATTCGAACCCTGCGAGAACGGCGTCAGCCCATGTGGTTGGAAGCCGTCCAACGTGGTGTCGACCCGGGAATAGGGGGCGAAAGTGCGACCGTAGTTGGCGCTGGCCGCCACCACGATCGGCGATTCCAGATAGCCGCCGTCAGCAGTATCGGCGAACCGGGACCAGGTCACGTAGACCCGTCCGCTGGTCTGGTCGGCGGCCAGCCAGATCTTGTCGTTGAAGATCTGGCTGGGGAACAGGTTGCCGGCGGCATCGACGCCGTCCGCCTGGATCAGGATCGGGTTGTCCCAGTGCAGGCCGCCGTCATGGGAAACGTTCAGCGCGATGCCATTCGCTGCTTCGGTACCGGCACCGGTCGGCACGCCGCGGCTGAACACGATGTTGCCGTAGTACACGGTGTTGTGGGGCCCGAAGGCGAGGACCGGGTCACCGGCTGAATCCATCTGGGCGAAGGCGCCGCTACCGCCGGTCTGGAACGTCAGATGCGGCAGCTGGACGTTCTTCCATGTCTTGCCGCCGTCGAAGGTCGTGTACGCGTAACCGGATCCGTCATTGCGCTGCTCGCGGCTGTTGAAGATGCGGTAATCGTTCGTCCCGGCGACCAGGTTGTCGGGGTTCTCCGGATTCACCGCAATGGTGTTCTCGTTCTGCGCGGCGCTACAGCCGGTCTGGGAGCCGACCCCGACGATGGTGTCACCCACGATCTGGTCGACGTTCGGGGCGATCTTCTGGTAGGGATTCGGTAGCCCTACGCCGTCCTGGCACAGGGCCGAGAGGTTCGGCCCTTCACTTCCGCGATCAGCATCTTTCGCCGACAGCAGGGCTTTCAGACCAGGGTTGCGACGCCGGTCCGGCAGCTCGGCCCGTGCGTTCGGATGGGCGGTGACGCCAGGGGATCCCGGATCGATCGGGGGCGGTTTGCTCGCCGCCTGGGCCGTGGCCCCGCCGACCAGCGGGATGATCATGGATCCGGCGAGAGCCAGGAGCGCAACGAGAGCCGTTCTGCCGAGGCGAGGCGACACAGTCATCAACTTTCTCTGATGGTGAACAGTGCGAAGGACCTCACTAGACCTGATCCCTGTGGTGTCGGCAACACCAAGTGAGCCTTTCGAGCTGTGCGCCACCGGAATGGAGCAGTGCTGCGGCCATTCGAGGTCAGCGGAACCACCCGTCAGGGCCACGGGCAGATCCGATTCTCGGGGCGTACTGCTCGAAGAAGACCTTCGCCGTCAGCTCGCGACGACTCCCGACCCCCGCCTTGGCGAAGATGGATTTGAGATGGTCCTGCACCGTATACGGCGAGAGGTAGAGGCTCCGCGAGATGCCCGCCGTGTCAACACCCTGCAGGACAAGGGAAGCCACATCCTCCTCCCGATTGGTCAGCCCGAACGAGGCCACCACCAAGGGGACGATCTCGGGGGCGCCGGCGATCTCCAGCGTGATGACGACATCACCGGTTCGACCGTTGGCGGTGGTCAGTGCGGCAGCATGGACTACCAGCCACTGTCCCGAGGCCGTCCTGATCCGCGACCGCGGCGCAACCGCGCTTCCGAGCTCGTGGGCCCGCGCCGCTGCCGTCATGGCCGTCAACGACATCGGCAGTGCACCCCAATGAATACCGCCCAGTTCCTCGATACGTTGCTGCGCAGCTGAAGTCACCGAAAGCAGCTCGTTGTTGGCGTCGATGACCATGGCGGCCGGCCCCGTGATCGAAAGCGCGGTTCCAGCGGTGCCAATGACCAGGGACGATCGGAGCCCGATGGCCACCAATTCGCAGATGGTCTCGACAAGATCGGCCTCATCCTGGGTGAACCCACCAGGACCGGTCGATCGATACAGACCGATCGCACCCCACATCCGGCCGCCGGTCCGGAACGCGGCACGCATCTCGTGGCCGTGCGAAAAGCGAGGGCGCAGGAATTCCCGAAAGCGTCGACTGCGTTCAGGCTGCCCACCCGTTTCCGTCTGCAGCACGGCGACCGGGACCGGACGCCGCACGAGGTCGGAGAATTGGAGGTAGTCATCGTTCATCCCGTACTCGTACCGGGCGAACTCCTCGTCCGCAGAGTCACCGCTGTCCGTCTTGACCACGCCGGTGATCAAACCGGTGGACGGGTCCGTCGTCGCCAGGCAGGCGTAGTCGAAAGGGATCGCGCGACCCAGCAACTCACAGATCGCCGCACAAAGCCCCTCGGTGGAGCCATTCTCGGTGATCAGGCCGGTCAGGCGCAGGCGGAGTGCCTCCGCTCGCAGCGTTCGGCCACCGACCATGCGGAAAACCTCCGTCCGTCCGGGCTCGGAGCCATCAGGAGATGACAGCGTCCCACTGCGCGCCGCCGAAGAGAACCCCAGAACGCTGGGATGGCCCCGCGTCGACCGGCCCCGCAGGCTTCACCACCGACAGCCCGCAGATCGGACGAAAGGTAGCGCCAGATGACACTCGACCCACGGATCAGGATGTGGCCGGCGGAACCCAGCGTCGCGCCGGAACCGATTCCACCCGCCCCCGTAGATGTCCGGGACATGATCGTGGTCCACACTGCGCTCCTTCGCGAATACCGGCTCACGCCGGCCCTGATCCGCCTGGTGGCTGACGGTGACGTTCGGAGGGCGGAGATCGTTGGGGCGCACCTTCATTTCCTCGACGACCTCCTGCACCATCACCATGCCGGTGAGGACGATCTGCTGTGGCCGAAACTGCTGGCCCGGGTGCCGGCCGAGCTGGCACCGTTGATCGAGCTGATGGAGCTGCAGCACCATCGGATCGAGGTGGCGTTGAACCTGGTGAACGGTGCGCTGGCGGCGTGGAGGGCGTCCGCGGACGTGGAGATCCGCGACCGTCTGGCCGACCAGGTGCAGGAGTTGCATGCGCTGCTCGCCACCCACCTGGATACCGAGGAGCGGGATCTGCTGCCGCTGGCCTCCACGTGCCTGACTGCGCAGGAATGGCAGGAGATCGGTCGGTCCGGCGTCAGTGCACTGCCGAAGCTGAAGGTACCCATGGTGTTCGGAATGTTCATGTACGAAGGCGCCCCGGAGGTGCTGGCGGACATGCTGCGGACCGTGCCTGCCTTGCCGCGGCTCCTGCTGCCGGGCATCGCGCGGCGCAGCTACGCCCGTTACGCCCGAAAGGTGCACGGCGTCCCAGCCCCCTGACAAGCTGGCGGCGTGACCGGCCGGCGGCGCGACGGCATGGTCCGCGGTAGGCGCGGTGGGCGCTTGACACGCTCTACCCTGGACCGGAGATGATCACACGAAGAGAAGCCGCGGTCCGGCTGGACATTTCACCGGAGATGGCGCTGCGCAACGGGTTGCCGACTCGGATGTCCGAGGCCGAGGTCGCGCGACTGGACGCCGATCCGCCGGCCTGGCTCGCCCAGTCCAGGGCGAACCGGACGGGTCGGAAGCCAGTGTGGGTCGAGCTGACGTGCCACGTCTGCGGTAGCACCGAGATGGCGCGGCCCAAGAAGTGGTGGCCGGAGTTCACCTACGTCAGCTGCGATACCCACGGCCGCGACGAGCTTCCTGACGTACCGGACGGTTTCGTGCGGGGCGAGTACGAAGGCATCGGTACCCACTTCGTTGGGGTGCTCGACGAACCCGTCGACCACTGATGCGGCGAACAATGCTCTACCTGGCACGACGCCTCCAGTAGGCGGCCAACGACGTCGCCCGCACGAGCAGGGTGCTGGACGACGGACCCGCACTCCAGTGGTGCCAATCCTTTTTGATCAGATCGTCAGGAACTCGGGTGCGATCGGATCGGCGAGCCAGACACGGTCGTTGCCGAGTCTGAAGACGATCCCTCTTCTGCCGGCGGCTACCGCCGCCACGGCGATGACGACCAACTCTGGGCCCTTGCGCCGACCGACCTGCTCAGCCATCTCCCTGTCCACCGACAGATGCACGTACTGACGGCCCATTGGCTTGAGGCCTTCGGTCTGGATGATCCGCCAGGCCCGGGCGGACGTACCATGGAAGAGAATCTCGGGCGGCTCACCGACAGCCTTCGGAATTTTGCCGGCCAGGGAGTGCCCGTACAACGCCCGAATGGATCCTCCCTGCATTTGGTGCCGCTCCTTGTCAGCCTTTGCGATCATGTCGATGAGGTCCTCGGTAGTCGCCTCAGCCAGTTGGCCACCCCGTGCCCGAGCCGCTCGGAGCAGAGCTTCGATCGGAACCCACCCCTCGGGATCGGGCTCGAGGCCGTACGCCGACGGATCATGTCGCAGCGCATGCGATGCCATACGGCTCAACTGCTTCAGGCCGCTGTCGTCCATGATGGCTCCTCCAGTCCCTGCTCTACTCGTAATCGATGAACTCGTCGAAGGCTGCGCGGAGCCAGGCCTTGAAGTCAGGAAAGCGGGCGCGCTGCTCCCATCCGGGACTTGCCCAATCGTGCACGATCGCGATGTCCCCGGTATCCAGGTCCCAGCACGCGACGTCGTCGTTGTTGATCCTGCGTGCGAAGGGCACCAATTGTCTGGTCGGATAGCGTTCCCCTAAACCGATTCTCATTTCCACCAGGATTTCGCCGAAGAGAAGCTGCCAAGGCTCGAAGTCGAGGATTCCATTGTCGATGAGACGTAGAAACGCCACGGGATACGAAAACTCAGGCGGAAGATCGGAGGAGGGCAGCAGGTCGACCATCAGCTTCCATTCCATCCGATGATTGGCGACCCCTGGGGATACCTGGTGCGGTAGGGCACATTCTGGCCACCGATACGATTCAGGATGCCTCCTCCCCACGTAGTCGGCAGGACCCTTCGCGCCGAAGTCATTCGTACAGCGGCCCTTCGGGTGATCGCGTCTGCATGATCGTGGATCCGGGCCTGCACGTTGACGTCTGCCCGTCGGGCGGCCAGAACGCGGGTGTTGTCAACGGCTGTCAGGCCACCGTCAGGCATTCGGACCACATCGATCGGCTCACCGACCCACCCATCTGCTCTCATGCTCTGTTCGATCTCGGCGGCGTCATTGACGGAGGTCTGGCTGTAGCGGACATCAGCAGGGCGAACTGGTTGGCTCCCCGAACCTGTTCCGCCGCAGGGCGTAAGCCCCAGCGGGTCGGACCAGCCGGTCGGGTTGTGGACGTAACGATACGGGTCGTCAGCAGGCGCGAGACCCAGCGGATCGGCGGTGGTGTATCGGCCGACCGCGGGGTCGTAGTAGCGATGGCGGTTGTAATGCAGGCCCGTCTCGTCGTCGGCGTACTGGCCCGGGAACCGGATCGGGCAGTCAACACGATTCTTCGACTGCTGTTGGTCCGGCGAGGATCTGTTGACCACCTTCGAGAACGGACCGGGCGGCCCGGAAGATCGGGGCGCACCCCACACGGCGGCATCGGCATTGGTCCACGCTACCCGGCTGCCATCGGCCGTCACCAGCTCCGTCGGAGTGCCGATCAGATCGCTGACGACCGCGAAGAACTCGGCGTCAGCAGCGGTACCGCCGACGATCTGACCCACCGGCTGCCACGTACCGGGCAGATACTCCCAGGTCGTCACGACCGGTACACCATCATCGGCCGCACTGATCCTGGTTTGCTCGATCAGCTGATCGCCGTCCCAGGTGAACAGCGTGTGCTCCGCGAGCACACCTTGGCCGTCCACGAGCTGCTTGCTGGTCCGCCGGCCGAACGCGTCGTAGGAGTAGGTCCACCGCTGGTCACCCGAAGTCGCGGCGACCATCCGGTCGTCGCTGTCGTAGCCGTAGTGCCAGGTCTCGGCCCTCTGCGACAACCGCTTCCGTGATCGCGCGACGAGCCGCCCCTGCCGGTCGTGACCGTAGCGGACCCCGCCGGCCCGGATGACGTGCGCGCCCGAGTGGTCCCGGCGCCCGGTGATCGGGAGCTGATCCGCATCGCCCCCTGGGCTGCTCGCGAACTGTCGAAGGTTCCCGGAACTGTCGTAGGCGTAGCTCTCCGTCCACCCGGCGGCCTGCACGCCGACGATGCGGCCGGCGAGGTCGACTTCGAACCTGCGTGACGTCGTGGCCACGTGGTCGGACATGGTGGCGAGCACACCATCGACGCGATAGGCGAAGGTGCGAGACATGATCGGGGCCTTTCGGCTGGGCACGCCCGAGCCGGCAACGGAAATCGCCGACAGCGGATCGGCAACCGTGCCCAAAACCTGGCTGATCAGCCGATGCGCCGCGTCGAACCCCTGCTCCAGCCGACCGCCGCCGGAGAAGCTCCGACGGATCTCCCGTCCGGCGCGATCGAAGTCGAACTCCACCTCCTGCCCAGCGGTTTTCAGGGATCGGGCCCGGCCGACATCGTCGAACTGCCACTGCGACAGCACTCCCGCTGGGGTCAGCCGCGAGATCCGGCGTCCCACGGCATCGAGCGCGAGGACGACGGAGCGGCCGTCGACCGTCTCCCGCACGACACGGCCGCAGAGGTCACGCTCGAGATCGACCACTGAGCCTGGAGATTTGGCGCGAATCAGCCGGCCAACCGGGTCGTAGGTCATGCGCGTGGCGCCGTCAGCGGTGGCCTTCTCGACAAGATCCCCTGCGGCACTGTAAGTCAGGGTCATCTCCTGACCAAGCCCGTTGGTGATCGCCACCAGTCGGCCGGCGTCGTCATGTCGGTACTGCTGGAACCGACCGTTGAAGTCGGTTTCGGCGACCAGACGTCCGGCAGCGTCGTACTCGTACCGCCATCGCAGGCCAGCCGGGTTCTGCACCGAGGTCAGACGCAGTTCCGTGTCGTAGGTGAAGATCATGCGGGCGCCGTCCGGCCCGGTCCTAGCGATGGGCAGGTCGAAGATCCCGTTCTCGATGACGGTCCGGGCGCCGGCTGGACCGACCTGTGAGGTGAGATTGCCTTCACCGTCCCAGGTCCAGTGCTCCTGCCCGCCGTCCGGACCGACGCGGGAGGAAAGCTTCCCGTCGCCGGTCCAACCGAACACCGTCACACCGCCGATCGGATCAACCGTCCGAACCAGCCGCCCGCGGCCGTCGTGGTCGAAGTGCGTGGTGGCGCCCAGCACGTCGGATACGCGGATCGGCAGACCGGCGGGATTCGTCGAGATCGTGGTGACCGCACCGACCTGGTCGGTGACGCTCTCGACGGCGCCGTTCGCAGCGTGGGTGAACCGGATCGTGCCGCCCAACGGATCGGTGCTGCACGTGAGGTTGCCGACCGAGTCGTACGCGCGCGTCCAGACGGCTCCGGCGGCATCCACCGTGCGACATGGAAGTCCATCGTGGTTGCGCTGCAGCATCTCCCGCGTCCCATCTGGATGAAGGACCTCGATCAGTCGGCCGTTGTCGTCGTACTCGAACTCAGTCGAGCGGCCCAGCGGATCGGTCTTGAGCAGCAGGTGGTCGTGACGGTCCCAGACCGATGCGGTGACGTGCCCGAGCGGATCGATCCGACGGGTGACCTGATTCGTCCGGTTGTACTCGTAGGTCGTGACACCGCCGAGCGAATCGGTCACCAGCGTTCGGCCCGGCAGGTACGAGAACCCATAGGACAAAACACGTCCACGCCCGGCCGTCCGGACGCAGCGGCCAACTTCGTCGTAGTCGTACCGGTACCAGATGTCGTTGCGGTCACGCCACCCGATGATTCGGCCGTCCGCCCAATCGAACCGCATGGGCCGTCCCTCGGAGTCGTTGACCCGCAACATGTTGCCGTGCCCGTCATAGACGAAGGAGACGGCGGTGTTCGGGCCTCCGACGTCGTCAACCCGCAGAGCCGTCACGAGCGAATCAGTGCAAACGACCTCGACGTGATACCCGCCGGAGTGCCGGATGGTGCTGACCGATCCGTCCGCGCCGCGATCGAACGTGATGGTGTTGCCATACCGGTCGCTGATCTCGCGGAGAGAGCAGCAGTCGTCCTCGTCCGGTGGGGCGAAACGGCGGATGATCCTCCCGTCCGGATCCTCGACAGTCCAACCACCACCGGTGATTCGCCGTAGCGGCCACCGTTGGATACCTTCCGTCGGCCAGTAGGCAACGCCGTCGGGGGCTGATGCCGCACCCTGGTAGTGGAGCACCACGCCGTCCTCGGCGACGAAACAAGCCCCTCCGGTCGAACCGATCTCGACCCGCTGATCGAGGGTCGAGGCCCACGACGGTCCGAAGGCCCGGCCCCACCGGTAGGAGCTCTTGTGGACACGCTTCAAGGTCAGGGGGAGCACGCCCGGAAGCTCGAGATCCGTCTCGATCATGATCATCTGGCCGGTCACCACGTCGATGGGATCGCCGACACACGGCAGGCTGTCGGCCGGAGTGTCGTGGAGGACCGCGGTGTCGGCACCGTCTGTCGCCCTGGAACCAGCCCGATCTGTTCCGGCGGCCGCCTTTTCGGCGCTACGCGACTCGGAGGCGACAGTCTGGACGCCCCGGGCGTCCTTCGCCACCGTCGAGGCGGTCCTGGTCGCGCCCACCACTGCATCGGCGCCCTTGGCCAACTCCCCGGCCGCTCGCCCTCCCGGGATCAGCCCCGCGGCGTCGATCACCAGATCCGTCAACGATCCCTCGCCGGTGGCGGCCATGACAGCGCCGTCGATGACCAACGCTCCGGCGCCCGTGGCCGCGGCGATCGGCGCCATGACCGGCGCGAGGATCGGAATCATGGCCAGCAGTCCTGCGATGCCCGAGATCTGCTTCAGCACCGCAGAAATCGCGCGGAGTACGTCAGCATGATCTCTGATCCATCCACCGATTGCGTTGCCCAGGCGCCCCCAGAAGCCCGGCGGCTCCTCGAATCTCAACCCGGCGGCGTCGTTGATCGCCCTGACGCACGTGTCGATCGCGGCGTTGTGCTCGGCCCGCATCTGATTGGCCGCATCGGTGGTGGCCTGCAGTGCTGCGGTCGCACTGTTGAGCTGGGACGAGGCGACGCTGCACTGCGGCTGATATCCGTCAGCGGGAAGGCTCTGCCCGGGCTCGAGCGCCCTGGTCTGCGCCGCAACGGTTTCCGTGTGTATGGCATCGGCGGTCCGGGCGGCGGCTGCCGCGTCGGTCGCGGAGTCCAGTTGGGACTGCTGATCAGCGGCCTTCGCCGACAATCCGGATATCCGCTGCTGCAGGCTCTCCAGCGTGCCTGCGTACGTCTGCAACGCTGATGCCACAGACGACCACGCTTGCGATGTGGTGTCCAGGTGAGGTGGTAGATCCTGGTCGAGTCTGTCCCGATAGACGTCGGCCTCGTCGCCCCGGAAATCACCGGAGTCGATACGCCGGATGTCCGAGGAGGCGGTCGACGCAGCGGTGGCGAAAGACGACCAATTCCTCGCCGACGACTGGATCGACTCCGCGTCTCCGTTCAGCGAGAAGACAGATGTCTGCACCGCTGATCACCCCCTTGTCCGGCTTGGTCCGATAGCACATCCACCGGCCCGCAACGGCTAGGCCGGCGAAACCGACCACCCCCACGTGGTTCTCGTTCCGACCCTAGCCAGGTCCCCACGGCCGCGACCAGATCCTGGAAAGTTGTGGACAACTTCCGTGCCGACCCCGGCGGCGGGCCTGACTGTGCGGGCAGCGACCACGTCGCTTGACAGGATGATCGGGGTCGGACTTCCGAAGGGATGGCGACCGCAAGCCGGGCACAGTGCGCGGTGGTTCGGCCGGAGCTGATTGTGAACTTTTCCGGCTCCACTGCCACAGATCGAGCTCATGATGAGTCAAGGGGGTGTGATGGCGAAAGCGTTCGACGAGGTGGTGGCCGACGGACTGCCCGGACTGCTGCGGTACGCAACGGTGCTGACCGGACACCCGGATCGGGCCGAGGATCTGGTGCAGGAGGTGCTGGCCCGCGCCTTCGAGAAGTGGCACCGAATCAGTACGACCGACAGTCCGAACGCGTACCTGACCCGGATGGTCACCAACGAGTTCCTGTCCTGGCGACGGAAGCTCTCGACCCGCGTGGTGGTGGTGTCGCCCGACCAGATCGACCGCACGCACTGGCACCCCGGTGAGGTCGGAACCATTGACGACCGCGCTGAACTCCGCGCCTTGCTGTCCCGTCTGCCACCGAGACAACATGCAGCTCTTGTTCTTCGCTACTACCTCGGCTATCCCGACGCGGAATCGGCGGCGATGCTCGGATGCGTCCAATCGACGGTCCGATCACTCTGCTCGCGGGCTCTGGCCACCCTGCAACTCCCCGAGGACGACAACGCCGCCCCCGCCCCCCTGGCTTTGAGAAAGGCTCCACGATGATCAATCCGCTCGAAAGCGAATTTGCCGCCCGCGCCGACACCGCGCCGGATGTGGACGGGATGCTCCAGGCAATCCACGCCCGAGTGGCCAAACGCCAGATCCGTCGACGCCGGCTGGCCGTCACCGGAGTGGTCGGTGCCGTGGCGCTGGTCTCCGCCGGCGCCGTCCTGCTGACCAGCACGCCCCGTCCGCAGGTGCTTGGTGTCGGTTCGGCGGTCGGGGTGACCTCGGCTGCCGTGAGCAAGCCAGTGAGCACCTACCTACCGGGTGATCCCGGCGTGGCCTGTGACAGCCAGGGATTCGAACCTGCGCCCGCGCCGCTCGCCCAGGTTCCGGCCAGTCCGGGCAACATCGCTCTCACCTCGCTGCCGCAGGGTTGGTCGCGAACGGGCGGCGGTATCTCTGAGGCGCTCTACAGCGACCCTGCCGACCCCAATGCCGGGTCGGACCGGCCCGCCGGACAACTCCTCGTACTGGTGTCTTCTCTGCCGGACCAGGAGGCGTCCTACGACACCACCATCGCCGGCCGGCTCGCCGTCCTGCATCTGATCGACCCGTGCACGGCGGCGGGCTATCCGGGGACCTGGCTGGTCAGCGTGCAGTACGCGCCCGGAATCGCCGTTCAGGTGCAGGGTCCGATATCTCTCGGACTGAGCGAGACCCAGATCCGGCAGATCGTCGAGTCGGTCGTCGTCCGCAAATTGGTCCCCGGCCTCGGCTGATCGCGCAGTCCCCCGGGCTCGCAGTGGCGAAACACCTGCATGCCGACATACGGTCGAGGGGTGGATCGCCGAGCACTGGGCGCGTTGCTGCTGGTGATGACCGCCGTGCTGGCCCTCGTCGTGCCCGGGATCCTCGGGACACGCATCACCGGGACTCCAGCGGCGACGTACGTGCCCGCCCCTCCGGCGGTCGGGATGTGCGTGGTCCAGGATCCGGACACCTCGCCGACGGGCTCCGGCCAGGTCGCCGGACTGAGCTACGGCAGTTGCGACAAGCCGCACTACGGGGAGGTCGTGCAGGTCTACGCCGATTCGAGAACGTTCCCCCGGCTCCGGCTGGACCAGACGAACACCCCCGACCCGTCCGTCTGCAATCTGACGATCAGCAGCTACCTGGGGAGCATTCAGGTCGTCGCCCGCGACGATCGGGGCGATTACCGCAGCGTGCAGTTCGGATCGTGGGAACCGGTGTCGATCGGGACGGTTGGACTGCTCGGACCGAGCGGGACGCAACAGGCTGTCGGCCAGCACTGGATCGCCTGCGTGACGCAGGGCGCCCGTAGCCAGGCCGTGGTCGGCACCGTTCGCGATGCATTCGTGGGCGGGGTGCTGCCTGATTCCTACTCGGTCTGCCTGAACGACCTGACCTCGACCGACTACGTCGACTGCCTCAAACCGCACCGTGCGGAACTGTTCGCCACGACCCCCGTCAGCACGAACCTGCCGGCACAGGATCGACTGGACCGATCGTGCAGCGACTTCGTCCGCTATCTGACCGGACTCGACGATGCCGCGGCCGGCGGCCGCCTCTCCGTCGCTGCTATCCCCGTTTACTACGGAATTACCGGTCATCCGAATCCGAGCCAGACGAATCCTGTGCAGACGCAGCCCGCCCGAGCGTTTTGCGGTGTGATTACCAGCGGCGGTCGAACGCTGAACGCCAGCATCTTCGGGTTGCGGGACAAGCCCTTGCCGTTGTCCTGAGGTTTTGGCAGCGCCTTGACCTGCAGTGATGTATCGCGTTGTGGACAACGATGCCGCTTTGGACCCTTCTGTCGTTACAGTCTGCTGACGAGGACTGTGGGAGGGAGCCGGATGCTCTGGCGTTCGCGAGTGCTTCGAGTGATGGCCGGGGTCCTGGTGACGACTGCGCTGGTCACAGGCTGTACATCAACCAACACAGCCGGGCCGACCAGCACCGCCGACCTGACACCGGGCGGCACCGCCTTCCCGCTGACCTCCTCCTTGTCCTCCCCTGCGCCCGGGTCGAGCGGGTCTTTGGCGCCTGGCAGCACTGGCCTGGCTTCCTCAGCGCCTTCCCCGTCGTCCGCTTCGTCCTCCGTCTCATCGGCGACCACTCCTTCGACCACTCCCCCGACGACGCCCTCCCCGAGCACCGCGCCGACCAGCAAGCCGCCAGCGACCACCCCCATATCGAAGACTCCCACCACGCGCCTCACCACCCCCACGCTCAACACCGCCGGCCTCTCCGCACAGGAGATCAAGGACCGGCAGGCGATCCAGAACGCTTGGATTAAATACTGGGACGTGACCATCCCACTCCTGAAGACGCCAGCCCCGACGTGGCGCAAATCGCTGGCGACCGTCAGCGCCGATCCGTTGCTGTCAGTCATCCTTCAGCGCCTCGCACAATTCAAAAAGGATGGGGTCGACAACTACGGGTACGTTCTGCACAAGTTCTATTGGGGTCCGTCGGTCAACAGCGAGGACTCCGCGATCGTCGGCGACTGCATGGATACCAGCCATGCGGGTACGATCGATGTCAAGTCGGGCACTACGCTCTCCGTCGGATTGATGATGGATGATACAAGAATTACCTTTCAGCGCCACGGCAACACCTGGTTGGCTTCGAATATTCAGTCCTTGGATCCTTCATGCTGATGTCAATATGGAGATCTGCGGTCGCATTCGCGGCTGCCGCTTCTTTATTGGCGGCAGCAGCTCCCGCACATCCAAATGACCCGCCGGTAGTGCGTTTTGGCGGTTTGAGTACCGGAACAGCAACAGAGGTGACAGTCTCTGATTCGTCAACGGACCCCAGCGGAGTTCACCCATCGCCGGGTTCAGTGTCCAGCGGAGGTGCTGACGCCCAAAAGGATCCTTGTTGGTATAAGCCAACAACGCCTGTGAAAGATGATCCCCGCATGGGCGGAGACGATCCGTCAGAAGGTGTGCTCTACCTCGTGTCCTGCCCCGACGCGATCAACATCAACACCGGCGCACTCATCTACGCCCAAACCGACACAATCTGGGCCCGCACCGGCGTCGCCCCCGTCGCACCACCACCCGACCCCGCCGCACTCGCCCAACAAGCAGCAGGACGCCTACAGGCTCCCGACCCCTCGATCCAGATCGGCCCGAACCCCGGGCAACTCGCAGTCAAAGTTCCGATCTGGCTGTCCATCACCGACCAACCACCACTCACCCTGACCGTCGCAGTCCCCCGACTATCGGTCACCGTCACCGCCACCCTGACCTCCACCACCTGGTCCATGGGTGAACCAGTCGACCCCGCCACCCCCAACGCCAAAGTCGCCAACTTCACCTGCGAAGGCACCGGAACACCAGCACCTGCTGATGTCGACGCCGGCACAAAGCCTCCCTGCGGATACACCTACATCTGGAAATCACTGACCGACCGGACCGACGGCACCGGCACCTGGCCCATCACCGCCACCACCCACTGGACCGTCACCTGGACCGCCTCCGACGGCACCAACGGAACCCTGCCCCAACCACTCACCCCCCAAGCCACCACCCAGGTCGCCATCGGCGAGTGGCGCAGCACCCTCGTCGCCGGCGGATGAACACCACGCCAGACCCCGCTCGGGCGATCGACGAAAGACTCGGTCGGCGCCTCCTGCAGAAAAAGTTCACCCAGCGGTCCGCCCACCCGATCCGCGCCTTGGTTCGGCCGCATCAGCAGCGTCCTCGTACGCCCGGCGCAAATCGGTCGGGGTATCGCTGGGCAGGAGATCGGTCCGACCGGTTTCGGAACCGAGGTCAGGTGATGAAGATGTCGTTGGGTCGTCACATGCAGGTGATCCGTCAGGCAAACCCTGTCGGTGAGGCCCGCGGAACGTCCTGGGCAGGCGACGGGCCGTTTGCTGCTGCCCGGTGTCCGCACAGGCGCCTGAGTCCACGAACATCCGCAGGGTGGCGCAGGTGGGTTGTTCGCCGCCACGGGTTCGATGTCGGAGAGGCTCTCGGCGACGGTGACCTGTGGGTCGCAGGCGCTGCGCAAATCAGGGATTCCCATCCGAGGCTTCAGGTTGTCGTCTAGCGTCGGATGGGTGAAGAGAACAACGACACTCGCCCCTGCCCTGCTTCTCGCCGGCCTCCTCGGACTGTCTGCGTGTGGCTCCACCAGCACGCCTGCAGCTTCAGTCCTCAGCAGCAACTCCAGCAGCGCAGTCATCTCGACGTCGATGTCCTCGTCGGCCCCAGCGCCGAGATCGACTGCCGCGATTGTCAACTCGGCGGCGGCGAGCAGCGCCACGTCCAGCCCTGCAACGGCGAGCAGCCCCACTTCCGGCTCCGCATCGATGAGTACGGCCGCGACCAGCCCCGCCGAAAGCAGCCCCGCCAGTTCGGCCCCGTCATCAGCGTCCAGCTCACGGTCGGAGTCGACCATCTCCGGAAGTGGCGGCGTCATCAAAGCCGGCGGTGCCGCGAAGCTACCCGCGAAACTGGGCAGCTGGGTCAAAGCAGCCGGTTCCGGCCCGGGCGTCATCTACAACAAGGGCGCCGGCTCGATCATCATCAGCTTCCAGTCCGGGGCTGACTACGACGGCGTGTCGGCGAACGTCACCAACAGCAAGACGAAGGTTGGATCCGGCATCTGCGGCTCAACCACCGAGGCGTCCAACCTGACCTGCTATCTCAAGACCGCCGACGGCGTGATCAACCTGTCCAGCGACGCCAGCGACACTCCCCTGGTCGCTCTGGTGGATTTTGCCGACCAGCTCACCAAGACCCTGGGAACCAGCTGACCCTCGTGGTTTGCGATCGACGAGGCAGGTCCTCCCTCGTCGTCCCGGTCTCACCGCAGTTTTTGACAACCGCGCGACCGAGCACAAGCCAACGAGCTCGACGTAAGGTGCTGCAGTGTCCTTCTTCTCGAAATTGATGAGTGTTCTCGGTCCGGCGATCAAGTCGGCGATGAGGTCGCAGACCAAGACCGCCCAGCGCGCCCCGGCACCCACCGGCAGGTCCACCAAAGCGCCAACCAGGCCGGCTCCGGCTCCGGCTCCTGGCTCGAGGCGACCGTCGTCGGCAGGTACCCCGGGCGCCGAGGACTCACCGGGACGATTCGGACCGGATCGCACCGTCGAGATCGATCCGCGCCAGGTCGGCAGTGTCCAGACCTCCTACTCGCCGGTGACCGACGGCGACCCGGATCCCGGCGAGATCATCTGGACCTGGGTCCCGTTCGAAGAGAACGACGGGCAGGGCAAGGACCGTCCGGTGCTTGTGGTCGCGGCGGAGAGCGGCGGCACCGTCCTGGTGGTGCAGCTGACCAGCAAGGACCATGACGGCGACAGCGAGTTCATCTCGGTCGGTGCGGGCGATTGGGACTCGTCTCATCGGGAATCCTGGGTGAACCTCGAGCGGGTCCTGCGCGTGCATCCCGGCGGCATGCGCCGTGAAGCTTCGGCCCTGAGCAGGGCAGCATTCCAAGGCGTTGCTGCCCGACTCAGTGCTCGCTATGGCTGGAGATGACTCGCCCTGAGCTGCACAGACGCAAAAACCGCCCAACCGAAGTCGGGCGGTTCGCGGCGACGGCCCCTTGCCAGTGCGCCTCTCGGCACGTGGTCGCTCTTGGCGACTGAAGGGGTGGTACCCGGGGCATGTCCAAGAGACCGTCGACTCATTTAACACCCTCCCGGCCAGGTTTGTTCCATCCTCGTTCGGGTGGATCACGCAGAGGTACGAGCCATCCGGATCTCGGCCAGATTGTCCACGTTCTCGTCCAGACGGCGCTCACCGGTGGGCTCGAAACGGTTGCGGCGGTAGAACGCCAACGCCCGCGGGTTGTCCTCCGCCATCCAGAGCGCAGCCGAACGATCGCCCAGCACACCATCGAGCAGCAACTGCCCGAGCCCGGAACCCTGGGCGGTCTTGAGCAGGTAGATCATCGCCAACTCGGCCTCGTGGACCGGCGAATCGTCACGGGACGGGAGTGACAGCGCGAAGCCGACCAGCGCGCCGTCCAACTCCGCGACACGGATCTGCCGGCCCGGGACGTCCATGGCCAACGCACGGGTCCACATCTGGACCCGGCTGGCCACCGCGTCGCCGTCGAAGAACCGTTCGTGCAGCAGGTGCCCGTACGACTCCCGCCAGGACTCGACGTGCACTTCGGCGATCGTCTCCGCGTCGGCGGGAGTCGGCAATCTGATCGCACCGCGGAATTTGTACTCCACAAGTGAATCGTAGATCCTCGTCTCCAGGTCAGTCGCTACTGCGCAGCTGACAGCCACACCCGAACCTGGTTGGCCCGCTCCTCATCGACCAGTTCGATGACGTCCAGAGCTGGCTCGCCCGCGCCCGTCAACGCCTCCCGTACCAACAGCCAGAGTCCCTCCCGCACTCAATCACGACACCGGTCGATGAGACCTTCGTTTCCGACCTCGGTCGACGATTCATTAGCAGCACCGGTGGGTACTTGATAGATCAAGTCAAGCGCGGAGATCTTGATCGGTTCGATTCGATCGTCGAGAAAGGATGCCATGAGCACAGCAATGGTGGGCTCCGCCGAACTGTAGACAGTCCCCTGGGCGACCACCCAGTTCTCCAGGCCCCAATATGCCTGTTCGGCCTCGTCGGCTGATCTGAGCGCCAACAGCCCGGTCAGTGAATCCCTGATCCCAGCAGCACTTCCATTGATCTGCCGATAGAATCCCATCGAATCCGTGCCAGTTCGAGCTCCGCGACCCCCATCATCGTTGCCAAGCCCCACCCGGGAGGGCTTTGATATCAGGGACGAACTGGTCTGGACAGAAGTTGCTCTGACACTGCACGCACACGGGCATTTCCTTCCATTCAAGTTGGCGGGTCAACTTATTTCGACGCCAACCGTACGCCTTGGTCATGAGACCACCCGGCAGCTGGGACATGGCGTCATCCTCGGCGTGCACTTGACTTTCTGCCCTGGCTCGGCCGACCACTACCTGGCGGTTCCTCGAACCGCAGGCCGCTGGCCCGGTCGATCGCGCTGACGCAGGTGTCCACGGCCGAGCGGTGTTCGCCGTGGATCCGGTTCGGCGTGTCGACCGTCAGCGGTGGTTGCTTGCACGACCCGATTGCCGGCCAAGTCGACCTCCCTCTGCTGATCAACGGCACGACTCGACAGCGCAGACATTTTGCGCTGCAACCCTTCCAACGTCGTCGCACAGGACTTCAGAGCTGCTGCCACGATGCCCCACGCGTCGGAGGTGGTCTCCAGGTGCGGCGGCAGCTCGTCGGTCAACGTCTGCCGGTAGAGCTCCGCCTCGTCACCGCGGAAGCCCTCGGAGTCGATCCGGCGGACGTCGCCCACCACCAGCGACGTCACCGAGGAGAATGCCGACCAGTGGCCGGCCGACACCAGGATCGACTCCGGATCCCCCGGTCAGCGACACCGACGACATCTCCATCCGAGCCCCCGCCCACCGTCACCCGCCGCGGGCCGAGACCGGCCCCGGACGACCACCTTGCCGTCGACAAGGAACGTATCGACCTGGGCGGACCCGGTGGGGTGACACCACAAGAATGTGGACAACCTGCGCCGCGGCGCCCGCTACTGCTGCGCGCGAAGCCCCTTGAGACCGGTCGTCGCTGCCGATTTCGCCATTCCACAGAGCTTGTCCCTGTCGGCCGCCACGGCCTTCGGATCCAGGATCGAGACGACGAACATGCCGGTGTCCGACACCCCGATGGCGGTGGTGCAGACCGTGGCCTTGCTCTTGTCGTAGGTGGTGAGCGCCGGGAATCCCTCGATCTGCGATTCGGTCGTGTCTCGGCCGGACACCGAGGCCTTCAACTGATCCAGGGTCTGACCATCGGTCACCGTGAGGGCGTACGTGACGTCGTTCCCCGCCGAGTAGAGGCAGGTGGCACCATTGAAAGCCGCCGCGTCCGGGGGCGCCGACGACGTGATCCCGAGGGTGGCCTGCACATCGTCCGGCAGGACCTTGCACGGGTCGATACCGGCCGCGTCCAGGGTCTCGGTCGACTGTGATTCGGTCGAAGACGTCGAGCCTGCGGATGCCCCCGGCTGCGAGGAGCCGGACGAGCCGGTACCCGAGGGTTCAGAGCTCGGGGAGACGGAAGGAGCCTGGGCTGACGACACCGAACTACCGGACCCAGCCTCTGCAGACCCGCCCACGCTGGAGGTGCACGCTGTCGTCATCAGCAGTAGGACGCCGGCAACGAGGGACGTCATCACACCGCCAACAGTTCGCAATCCGGACATTCGGCCTCTCCCCCTTGAGGTTTCGGCCGGGCCCCCAGCCAGTGATCAGCGTAACGAGAGATCGGGCGGCCGTTCAGGGATTCGCGGAACTGGCGCTCTCGGTGGTCCCGGGCAGCAGATGCGCGTCCTGTGCCATCAGGTAGGTCCAGGCGTCCAGAAAGCGGGGCAGGTCGCGGCGCAGGCACGCGATGTCGTCGATCAGCACCCCGTCAACTCGCAGTCCGATCACCGCGGCGGCCGTCGCCATCCGGTGGTCGCCGGACGAGCGCCAGACGCCGGCCCGCAGCTCACCAGGGTCGATCTGCAGGACACCGCGATCCCAGACCGCACGACCACCGAGGGCGAGCAGATTCGTGCACAGTCGCTCACCCAGTGCCGTCGGTAGGCCACGGAGCACGGACGGGGTTCTGCTCAGCGCAGCGAGCACCGCAAAGGTCGGCCCGAGCCCCGGACCGTTCGTCAGGTCGACCTCCAGTCCGGTGAGTTCGCCCGACGAGGCACGACTCGTGCAGGTGAGGCCCTCCTCGGTGCGCACCAGATAGGCGCCCATCGCGGCCAGGGACGTGCGGGCCAGATCAGCGGTGACGCTGACCGGATCCGTACCGCAGACCACGCCCGGCCAGTTGCGCACCAGGACCGTTCCGGTCGTCACCGCCGCCGCGGCCAAGAACACCACCGCATCGGCCGGGTCCACTCTTCCCGCTGACGGGCGTCCGAGAAAGGCCGGGACCGTCACCCGCCCGCGCACCGGAATGGTGGCGACGGGAGCCAGCCAACTCTCCGAAGCCTCGGCAGGTGGAAGCGCGGTCACGAACCGGAACCCACTGGTACGCCGTCCAACTCGACTGGTTGGTACCCGGGAGTCAGTGGACTGAAATGGTAGCGCTCCTTGAAAACATGCATGTGCAGCCAGGTCTCGAGACCCACCGCCTGCGGGAGCTCGCGGATCCGGTCCACGGCGGCGATTCCCTCCGACAGCGAGGCGCAGGTCACCGTGGCGAGGATGTCGAACCGTCCGATGGTGGTGGCCAGGAAGGTCATCTCGGGCAGATCGGCCAGCAATGCAACGAGATCAGCGACCACACCGCGCATCTGGATGCCGAGTCCGATCGCATATTCCTGCTCACCCGTACCCGGTGCTGTCAGGGCACCTACCCGGATCACCTGATCGGCGATGAGCCTACGGACCCGCAACCGCGCGGTCCCGATGGAAAGACCCGTACGGGCGCTCATCTCGGTGTAGGACATCCGGCCGTCGAGCTGCAGCAGACCGAGGAGGCGGACATCCGTCTCGTCCAGGCTGTTCTCCGAGGTGGCCCAGGGACGCAGCACGTCGATCACCATGTCGGTGTAGACCAAGGTCGAGATCCCCTTGACACCGGTTGTTGTCCGGATCTTCTCGAGCGAGGCAGCGAGCTCGGCGGTCTGGTGGACTCGGACCTCGGCGACCAGGGCCGCCGAGCCGGTGACGAGCGAAACGAACGGGACCTCATCCAGTTCGGCGATCCGACCCGCGACATCCTCGACGGCGCGGTCGACCGTCACCGAGACGTGGGCGACTGCATGCAACCCCAACACCGCCGGATGTACCACTCCGACGACCCGCACCTTGCCGGACTGCAGCAGCTGCGCCAACCGGGCGGCCGCAGCCGACCGGGAGATCCCGAGGATCTCGGCCAGTTCCCGGCCACGGATCCGACCGTTCGACCGCAGCGTCTCGATCATGACGACGTCGACCGCGTCCACGACAGGACCTCCGCTCCCCGCCCGAGCTCGGGCCGGTCACCTGATGTTTACAAAGCAGAATACGAAACTACGAACGGCAGATTATGCGGTGACCTGCGGCCAGCCGATGCCTCGTTGCAAATCTGCCTGTGTTGCCCGGACGAAACGATCAGATCGAGCCCCGACTTTTGCAAAGGTGCTTGTCAGAACAACTGGGATCACCGTACCGTCCGGACCAGCCGGTGCAGCTGCCGCACGCCGCCAGAAATCTGCACCCAGAGATGTTTGCGCCACCGCTCGCGCCGCACTCCCATCTGCCCCGGAGGATTTCCGTGAAGAGTTCACGACCAGGTCATCTACTCACCGCGATGCTCGCCTGCGCCGGCCTGACGCTCGCCGCCTGCGGCAGCAGTAGCACGTCGGGCGCGCAGAGTTCCACCACCCCAACCCCTTCCACATCGGCTGCTCCGAGCGCCATGTCCTCGGCGATGGGATCGGCGATGCCGTCCGCGATGGGGTCTGCCATGCCGTCGGCCACGGGCGTGGTTGCCCCCACCGGGCTGCTGAAGGACGGCACCCTGACGGTCTGCACCGACCCCGAGTACCCGCCGATGGAGTACTACAAGAACGGGACCTCGGGCGATCTCACCGGCTTCGACTCGGACGGCGCCACCGCGCTGGCCACCCTCTGGGGCCTGAAGGTCAGCTTCACCATCACCTCGTTCGACGGCCTGATGCCGGGCCTGCAGGCCAAGCGCTGCGACATCCTCTGGTCAGCCCTGTATCTCAGCGCGAAGCGGCTGGAAGTGGCTGATGGCGCGCCGTTCATGGTGACCGGCCCCGGGTTGATCGTGCCGACCGCAAACACCGACATCACCAGCTCCGACAACCTGGCCGGCAAGACCGTCGCCGTGCAGGGTGGCGGCGTGAACGAGCAGACGCTGAAGGATCTCTCGGCGAAGTTCGTCGCGGCCGGCAAGGGCGCGATCACCATCCAGGCCTACCCGAAGACCGCCGAGACTGTCGCGGCCGTCACCAACGGCAAGGCCGACGCCCTCATCGAGACCGACGTGGCCGTCGCCGACATGGTGAGCAAGTCGACCGGAAAGCTCAAGGAGCTGAAGGGCTTCTTCCCGACCGAGACCAAGTTCGGCGTCTTCACCGCCAAGGGATCCGAGCTCAGCAAGGCCGTCTCGGCCGGACTGCAGACCCTGCAGGCCACCGGCACCCTGGCCAAGATCGCCAACAGCTACGGCCTGGACCCGACCAAGATCAGCACCAAGTAGATGGAGTGGGACGGCCACCTCTTCTGGAGCGCACTGTTCTCCAAGGAGTACCTCGACGGCGCGATCCTGTCGGTGACGCTCGCTGCGGCATCCCAGGTCGTCGCCGTGCTGCTCGGCTTCCTGGTCGCGCTGGGTCGTCTGTCCAAAGCCCGGACCGCACGGGCAGTCTCGGGTCTCTACGTCTGGTTCTTCCGGGCCATTCCGACCCTGCTCGTGCTCCTGCTGGTCTGGAACGCCGGGCCACAGCTGTTCCCCGTCCTGCGTGAGGCGTGGTTCAGCCCGTTCCTCGCCGGCCTGATCGGGTTGTCGGTGGTGGAAGCCGCCTACATGGCCGAGATCATCCGGTCCGCGCTGATGAGCGTCGACGAGGGACAGTCACTGGCTGCCAGGGCACTCGGTTTGTCCCCGACCCGAGTGATGTTCAAAGTGGTCCTGCCGCAGGCCATCCGGGTGGCCCTACCGCCCACCGGCAACGAGTTCATCGCGATGATCAAGTACACGTCGCTGGCCTCCGTCATCTCCCTGCGGGAACTGCTCACCACGGCCCAGAACGGCGTGTCGGTGACCTTCCGATACGCCGAGTACTACGTCGCCGCGCTGGTCTACTACCTGGTCATCGTCTCGATCGTCATGTACGGGCAGTCCCTGATCGAGCGGCGTTTCCGCTGGGTCTCGACACGGCCGCTCAGGACCGGTCTCCTGGCCCGGCGCAACCCGACCATGACAGCGACGAAAGAGCCAAAGGTCGTCGTCACCAAGGTCGCCCAGCCGGAAGGTGCGAAATGACCGAGGAACTGCCGCTGCTGCGGGTGCTGGATCTGCACAAGACCTACGGCCGCACCGAGGTTCTCAAGGGCGTCGACTTCGACGTCAAGGCCGGTGAGGTGAAGGCGTTGCTCGGGCCTTCCGGGTCCGGCAAGTCCACGATCCTGCGGCTGATGGCGCTGCTGGAACGCCCCGACGCGGGTGAGATCCTGCTGGAGGGAAAGCGCATGGGCATCAGCGCTTCCGCGGGCAAGGTTCGCCACCTCAAGGAGCGGGAGCTCGCGCGCCAGCGCACCGAGATCGGCATGGTCTTCCAGAAGTTCAACCTGTTCGCCCATCTCGACGCGGTGCACAACGTGATGCTCGGCCTGACCCAGGCCCGCCGGGTGCACAAGGCCGAGGCCCGCGAACAGGCCATCGAGATGCTCGCCAGGGTCGGGCTTTCCGACCGGACCGGGCACTACCCGAGCGAGCTCTCCGGCGGTCAGCAGCAGCGGGTTGCCATCGCCAGGGCACTGGTGATGAACCCCAAGGTGATGCTCTTCGACGAACCGACGTCGGCCCTCGACCCGGAACTGGTCGGCGAGGTGCTGGCCGTCATGGAACAGCTCGCTGCCGAGGGTATGACGATGGTCGTGGTGACCCACGAGGTCCGGTTCGCCCGGCGGGTGGCCACCGAGGTGGCGATGTTCGACCAGGGGCAGATCGTCGAACAGGCTGCACCGGAGGACTTCTTCGACCGACCGGCCCACGAACGCACGATCAAGTTCCTCGAGCACGTGCACTGAGACGTCCGGCTCCCACGGCCCCAGACGCACAACCCGACGACGACGAATGGAGCTCGACATGACACCGGCACGTCCGCTGGCCGTCTACACCGACGTCGACGATCTCGACGCGGCGCCGGGCGTGGAGACGTTGATGGCAGCGGGGTTGGACGTCGTGGTGCTCGAAACCCGCGATCCCGACGTCATCCTCGCCGCCGCCGCGGGGGCAACCGCTCTGCTCGTCGGCTATGCGCCGGTCACTGCGGCCATGCTCGAGGCGATGCCGGTTCTGCGGGTGATCTCGCTGCTGTCGATGGGTAGCGACGGCATCGATGTCCCGGCTGCCACGCAGCGCGGGATCTGGGTCGCAAACATCACCGATGTCGCCACCGCGGAGGTGGCGACCCACGCCTGGGCGCTGACGTTGTCGCTGGTCCGTTGCCTGCCGTTCTTCCAGACCGGCGCACAGACGACCACCCCGGACGGAGCAGACGCCGGCTGGCTGGCTCGCCCGGATCGGCTGCCCCGCAGGCTCTCCGACCTGACGGTGGGGCTGATCGGTCTCGGCCGGATCGGGACCGCCTTTGCCGCGATGGCGGCCGGGCAGGTCGGATCGATCATCGCCCACGACCCGTTCGTGTGCGATGGGAGCTGGCCCGCTGGTGTCCAGCCGGCCGCACTCGACGACGTCGTGGCCACCGCGGACATCCTGTCGCTGCACGTGCCGCTGACCGACGAGACCCGTCATCTGGTGAATGCAGACCTGTTGAGTCGTCTCAAGTTCGGGTCGTACCTGGTCAATGTGTCACGCGGGGGCCTGGTCGACTCCACCGCTCTCGCCGCGTCGCTGTGCGCGGGTCACCTGGCCGGCGCCGCCCTCGACGTGCTGGACGTCGAACCGCCACCCGCGGACCATCCGCTGCTGGGCCTTCCCAACGTCATCCTGACCCCGCACATCGGCTACCTGTCGGACGTGACCGTGCGCGCGTACATCGACCACCAGGCAGCGAACGTGGTGTCCTGGCTGCAGACCGGCCGCCCGCTGACGCCGGTCAATGCCCCCGCAGCGGGGAGGAGTACCGCATGAAGTTCGGCGAGGCGATCATCGACCTGATCGCCAATTCCTACGACGTGGACACCGTTTTCGGCATTCCGGGTGTGCATACCATCGAGTTCTACCGCGGTGTCCACAGCCGCCGGTTACATTCCGTCGTCCCCCGCCACGAGCAGGGTGGCGCCTTCATGGCCGATGGCTACACCCGGGTGACCGGCAAGCCCGGGGTCTGCCTGTTCGTCACCGGACCCGGTGTGCTGAACGCGATGACGCCGATCGCCCAGGCCTGGCACGACTCCATCCCGATGCTCGTCCTGGCGGCCACCACCGCGTCCGGGGACCTCGGGCGTGGGCGGGGGCCACTGCACGACGTCGGTGACCAGACGGCGATGACCGTTCCCATCACCTCGATCTCGGAGACGGTCAGCGATCCGGACCGGTTCGCCGAGCTGATCGCGCAGGCCTGGCAGTCGTGGGCGGTCGGCCGTCCGCGTCCCGTCCATCTGGCGGTGCCCGTGGATCTGCTGTCCGCTGAGGTCGGCCCGATCAAACCGGTGCGGCTCGAGGCCACGCCGACCGAACCCGACCAGACGGCGGTGACCTCAGCCGCGCAGGCGCTGCGGGCGGCCGTGCGGCCGGTCATCCTCGCCGGTGGTGGGGCGCTTGGCGCCCCCGACGGAATCCGGCTGCTCGCCGAACGTCTCGACGCGCCGGTAGTGACCACCGGCAACGCGAAGGGGCTGATCCCGGCCGATCATCCCCTGTCCGTCGGGACCCTGCTGCCCTTCTCGCCAGTGCTCGACCTGATCGAGCGGGCCGATGTTGTGCTGGCCATCGGCACGGAGTTCTCCGACGTGGACCGCATCTACACCGGCGCCGAGCTGAAAATTCCCGGAACCTTGATCCGGGTGGACATCGACCGCGGTCAGTTGGACGGCCTGGTGAAGGCCACCATCGGGATCGCCGCTGATGCTGCGCTGACGATCGAAGCTCTGCTGCTGGTGTTGCCGGCACATCCGCAGGCTAGGGGCGGCGCCGAACGAACGCGGAAGACCGTTGCCGCCGTGACGTTCTCGGACCAGACGGAGCAGCACGGACCGTGGCTGGACGCCTTGGGCTCCGTGTTGACCGACGATACCGTGACCGTGCTGGACTCGACCCAGCTGGCCTACAGTGCTCTGCACCGTCTCCCCGGAGGACACCCGGGCAACTGGATCGCCTCCTATGGGCTGGGCACCCTCGGTCCGGCGCTACCGATGGCCGTCGGCGCCAGGATCGGCCGGCAGGAGGCACCGGTGGTTGCCGTCGCGGGTGACGGCGGCGTGCTCTTCACCCTGCCCGAGTTGGCCACCGCGGTGGACACCGGCGGCCAACTGACCCTCGTCATCTGGGACAACGCCGGGTACGGGGAGATCCGGGACTCGTTCGACCGGGCCGCGGCACCGCGGATCGGCACCGAGACCTCCGCCCACGACCTGGTCGCCATCGCCCGTGGCTTCGGCGCAGCTGCAACCAGAGTCGACACCCCGGAGATCTTTGCCGATGAACTGGGTGTCGCGGCAACACGGCAAGGCGTCAGCGTCGTCGTCGCCACCGAACCCGGGTCGCCCGCGACCCGACCGCATTGACCTACGCACAGGCCCCGACGGCGAGAGATCAACCTACCAGCATGATCCGGTCACCACGGCCGGACGAACGAAGGAGGCGAGCACCACGTCGGCATTCTCGGACGGTCCGCAGGTTCCCCGCGTCGGCGTCGACGGCAGGGTGGGACCCATCGACGCCTCGTTGATCCCGCGGTACGCCGGCATCGCCACGTTCGCGAGACTCCCTCGCCTGCAGGATGTTCCGGCGCCGGACATCGCCATCCTCGGCATCCCCTTCGACAGCGGGGTGTCCTACCGCCCCGGTGCCCGGTTCGGGCCGAGCCACGTCCGGGAGGCCTCCCGGCTGCTGCGGCCTTACAACCCGGCACAGGAGGTGTCTCCGTTCCAGCAGAAGCAGGTGGTGGACGCCGGTGACCTGGCGGTCAACCCGTTCGACATCGGCGAGGCCGTGGACACCATCGACCTGTCCGTCACCGAACTCTTCGACGCCGGGATCACCCCGCTGGTGATCGGCGGCGACCACACCATCGCGCTGCCGATGCTGCGGGCGGCCCACCGCAGGTTCGGCCAGGTCGCGGTGCTGCACTTCGATGCCCACCTCGATACCTGGGACAGCTACTTCGGTGCCGACTACACCCACGGCACCCCGTTCCGCCGGGCGGTCGAGGAGGATCTCCTCGACCTGGAGGCACTCTCGCACGTCGGTACGCGCGGCCCGCTCTACTCCGCGCAGGATCTCACCGACGACGCCCGCCTGGGTTTCGGCATCGTCACGTCGTCCGCTGTCGGCCGTCGCGGTGTGGACGAGGTCGCGTCGGCGCTCCGCGAACGCATCGGCGACCGCCCGCTGTACGTCTCGATCGACATCGACGTACTCGATCCGGCCCACGCGCCGGGCACCGGCACCCCCGAAGCGGGTGGCCTGACCAGCCGCGAACTGCTCGAACTGCTGCGAGGGCTGCATGGCCTCAACCTGATCGGCGCGGACGTCGTCGAGGTGGCCCCGGCCTACGACCACGCCCAGATCACCGCCATCGCGGCAGCGCACGTCAGCTACGAACTGCTGTCGCTGCTGGCCCGCAAGAAGACTCCCGAGGTCGGCGCATGACGTTCGACCCCGGCCTCCAGACGGCCACTCCGACCCTCAGTCTCTTCCAATCCCTCTGGGCCATGGAGGATCTGCCCTACCGTGGTGAATCCCAGTGGACCTTGGCGGAACGGGTCGACATGATCGCCGGTGGCGGATTCGCCGGCCTGGCCGTTGATCTCGGGGCACGTCAGGCTCCGGCAGCGGCAGACGTCGGACCGCTGGCCGCGGCCGCCGGCCTGCGGACCGCCGTCTTCGCCTTCGTCCGCGACGCCACCGGACTCGACTCCGCGCTGCGGTATGCCGAGCAGATCGGTGCTCCCGACATGGTGGTCTGCGCCGAGGTCTTCGACCCGGATCCGTTGGCGCAGGCCCGGATCATCAATCAGTGGTACGGCATCGCGGAGCGGGCCGGTGTGCGCCTGCAACTCGAAACGCACCGCGGCACCATGACCAACGACCTGCGGATGACGACTCGCATCCTGGCGAACCTCGACCCTGCCGTCGATCTGGCCATCGACCTGTCCCACCACGTCTGCGGCTGCGAGCTACCCGACAAGGCGACCGACGAGATCGAGAACCTGATCAGCCTTCTCCTGGCGCGGGCCGGATCGCTTCAGGGCCGTATCGCCAACCGCGGACAGGTCCAGTTGCCGTTGACGTTCCCGGCCCACCAGGGCTGGGTCGAGCGATTCCGGGGCTGGTGGGTCCAGGGTTTCCGAACGATCCTGGACCGGGAACCGCAGGCGGACATCATGTTCTGCACCGAGCTCGGGACCACGCCCTACGCCATCACCGGTGCCGACGGCCTCGAACTCTCCGACCGCTGGGCCGAGGCCCTGCTGCTCTGCGACTGGGCCGCAACGGCTTTCGCCGACGCCATGACCATGTCCGACGGTGCCGCCCCGACCGACCCGACCCCAGCGACTGCACAGACCGCACAGCCCGCGAGGAGCAGCTGATGACCGTCCAGAGCGCCCCAGCCTCCAGCACAGCCGCCGGCAATCAGATCGTCGCGGGCCCGTTGTCCGAAAGACCCCAGGGCCGCTCCATTCTCCCCGGCCGGGCCTACACCGGCCAGGCCGAGTTCGACCAGGAACAGGAGGCCATCTTCGCCTCCGGTTGGGTGTGGGCCGGGTACGAGCACTGGGCTCCCGTCGGCGGCGACGTCATCCCGGTGACCGTTGCCGGCCGGCCGCTGCTGATCGTCCGCGGCGATGACGGCGAACTTCGCGTCTTCCACAATTCCTGTCGTCATCGGGGAATGGTGCTCACCGAGGAGAAGATCCAGGTGACCAGGAGGATCCAGTGTGCGTACCACTGCTGGTCCTACCACCTCGACGGAACACTAGCCGCAGCACCGTTCTTCAGGCGCGAGAAGCGCACGGCCCCCGACCAGGAGTTTGTGGCCGGCCTGGGCCTCCTGCCGGTGGCCAGCGCGACCTGGGCCGGCATGGTGTTCGTCAACCTCAGCCCGGATCCACGGCCCCTGGCCGAACTGCTCGCTCCATTGCAGAAGCGCTGGCAGCACATCGATCTGAACAGACTGACGCTGGCCCAGGAACGTAAGTTCGACATCCGGGCCAACTGGAAACTGATCGTCGAGAACTTCCTCGATTTCTACCACCTGCCGTTCATCCACCCGCAGGTCGGACCGGTCTCGGCCTCGCTCGACGTCGACGACGTCCTGGTCGCACCGGAGATCATCGGCGGCTGCTACCCGCGCGGCGCGGCCGGCAAGGCGAAGAAGAGCGCCGACCAGCTGCCCTGGCTCGGTGACGTCCCCGCCGATCGGCTGGAAAGTCAGGACATCTTCTGCGTCTTCCCCAACGCGCTCTTGTTCCTGGAGTCGGACTGGTTCCAGGTGATCGGCTTCGAACCGCTGGCGCCGGACCACACTCTCGAGCACATGGCGATCTTCGTCGACTCCTCCGCCGACTCCGAGGACTTCAGCACCGCGATCAAGAGTCTGTGCGAGGTGCTCTACGAGGTGAACGAGCAGGATCTCCCCATCCTCCGAAAGCTGCAGGCGGGCAGGCACTCTCCCGGCGCCGACCGCACCACGTTGCTGTCCTGGTGGGATCAGATCACCGCCCACTTCCAGTCGCTGGTCCGAGATCGTGCGGGCTATCCCCAGTGAGTGTCGATGCGCGACAACGCTTCGCATGACGTGCCACTGTCTCGGACGCCCGTGCGCCGATGACGATCGCCACGGCGATCGGGACATGGACCCGGACTCGCGCGGTGTGCCGTTACCCAGGTGTTACGGGTCGTGAGTTGAGTCAGCCTCGTCGGAGCCGCATCCCGCGGCGACGAGGAAGGGAGTCACCACCATGAGGCACCCGAAACATCCGGTCCGGCAGACACTCGAATTCATCTCGATCGCTTCGTGCGCAATCATCCTGAGTGGCTGCAACTCCGGCACGACCACCGCGACCGCCGTTGCCGCCACCACGTCCTCTTCGGCGAGTACGGCTGCCAGCGCGCCGGCCGCGCTACCGTCCAACGCTCTACCGTCGAGCGCTCCGGCAACCGGCGCCACGGCGGAGGGTGTGCGCACTCCCTCCGCGGCCGGCGGATCACCGACTACCGGGAAGTGCACCGACCTGACGGCGGCTGCTGCCGGCGCAGCGGTAGGCAAGCCCACCACGCTGACATTGGACAGCTCCGACGCCATCAGCTCCACCTGCGATGTCAACGTCGCTGGCGAGGTCGATCCCATCCAGCTTTTCGTGATCACCTCGGCCACCGCGAGGGAGTTCGCCGACGAGAAGAAGGCCGCAGCTGATCTCAAGACGGTCGGCGGGGTAGGTGACCAGGCATTCACCGACGCGCTCGGGGTGGAGGTACTGCGCGGAAGTGTCGAGATCAAGGTGGGCGGACCGGAAGATGCACTGAAGAACGATGACTACTCGGTGCCGACCGCGATTGCGAAGGCGATGGTCGCCGCGCTGAAGTGAGCTGTCTTTCGCTGCACCACAGCCGTGCTGCCACCACAACCTTCGCTGCCACAACAGTGCGCGACACCGGACGACTGCACTACCGAATGGACTGCATCCTGGCGATGGCCCGCTCGATGACGACCTGACTGGCCTTGGACAACGGTATATCCCTACGGACGACGATCGCGAATTCGTCGAAGATCCTGGGCCGCATCGATACCCACTTCAGATTCGGCGAAAGGCGTTGCCCCATACGGCTGAGCAGGCCCCTTGCCGTCACCGCATCGGCGCGGCCGGTCGCGGCGATCTCGAGCGCGGTCTCGATGTCCTCCACCTCGACCACCGGTGTCAGCGTGCCGCCCACGGATTGGACGGCTCGCGCAAGTTGCCGACGGGTAGAATCGTTGTTTCCCCAGCTCGCCTCGGACAGCACCAACGGCGCAGCCGCGAGAACCGTTGCGGTGACGGGGCGCTGCACCCGCTCCGGGACCGCACTGACGTAGACCACCTCGTCTCGCATGATCGGCGTGACGGCCAGCCCGGCGTCGGCTACCGGCAGCGTGATGATCGCCGCGTCCAACCGGCCGCGGCGCAACTCTTCGTGCACATCCGTCGAGTTCTGGCCGATGAGTTCGATCCGCACGTCCGGATACCGTTCCAGCACATCCGCCACCAGATCGGCGTCGAAATAGAGCCGCGAGGTGCCGAACACGCCGAACCGGATGGTGCCAGACGTCACCTCCCTGATCGAGGCGACCGCGCCGACCGCGGCCACGGCCGCATTCAAGGTCTGCTGCGCGTGCACCCGCAACACCTCGGCCGCCTCGGTGGGCACCAGTCCCCGGCCGACCCGCCGGAACAGGACGGTGCCAAGACCCCGTTCCAACAGCCGCACCTGCTCGGAGATCGAGGGTTGGGCCATGCCGAGCGACAGCGCCGCTGCGGTGAACGAACCGTCATC
Source organism: Nakamurella sp. UYEF19 (assembly GCF_040546275.1). Classification (NCBI taxonomy): domain Bacteria; kingdom Bacillati; phylum Actinomycetota; class Actinomycetes; order Nakamurellales; family Nakamurellaceae; genus Nakamurella; species Nakamurella sp. UYEF19. The sequence continues at coordinate 78,109 of NZ_JBEPNO010000015.1, forward strand.
GAAGACGGAGACGAAACAGCGCAACTGGTGCAGGGTGAACATCGGACCCCATCTCCTCGGATTTTCCTATGGATGGTGAAGGAAACCCAGGCTACCCCGATACGTCTGCATCTCCTAGGTTGGGCAGGTGCCCTCCTCTCTCGCCACCACCGGGTCGACGACCCCTGCGGTGAAACAACTCCCCCGCACCGGCGTCCTGCTGTGCCTGGTGTCCGGGGCGGCCTTCGGCGCTGCCGCCGTGTTCGCCAAGGAATCGTTTGCCGCCGGGTGGTCCGTGTCGTCGTTGCTCACCGTCCGCTTCGTGGTGGCCTCGGTCCTGCTGTGGACCGTGGTCGCGATCCGCCGACCACCCCGCCCCTCCCGACGCGCCGTACTGCTGTGCGTCGCCCTCGGCGCCATCGGTTATGCCTTGCAATCGGCCACCTACTTCGGGGCGCTCACGATGCTGGGCGCCGGGGTAGTCGCCCAACTGGTCTACGTCTATCCCGCCCTCGTCTTCCTGATGGCCCTGGTGCTCCGGCGCGAAAGCCTTGGGCTGCGAAAGGTTCTCGCGCTCGGCGCGACCAGTCTCGGACTGGTGCTGCTGCTGCAGGGCGGCGGAGGTGGGAGCTGGTCCGCGCTCGGGGTTCTGATGGCTCTGAGCTGCGCCGTCATCTACGCGATCTACATCACCATCGCCGCGACATTTCCGGAGACCCTCGACCCGGTGTTGAGCGCCGCGATCATCTGCAGCGCGGCGGCCGCCAGCCTCGGGACCTTCGTCGTCGCCACCGACTCCTGGCAACTGCCGACCAAGCCGATCGGTTGGCTCTGGATGCTGGCGTTCGCCGTCATCTCGACGGTCGTCTCGATCATCACCTTCCTGGCCGGGCTTCGCCGGGTCGGACCGTCGGCCGCCGCCATCCTGTCGTGCGTCGAACCCGTCGTGACGGCGGTGTCCTCGGTGCTCGTCTACGGCGAGCACCTGTCGCTCTGGCAGATCGCTGGTGGCGTCGCCGTTCTCGCGTCGGTGGTGCTGTTGCAGCTTCGGCGGCGCAGCCCGGCCAGAAATTCGAGGACCGAGGACGTATCAGACCGGGACGGGTGCGACTCATTGCGTCGGTGACCCGTCGTTGATCAGCATCCGACACTGATCCGGGCCCGAACCGACTGCAGAGACGGAAGTCCTGTGCAGCCCACGGAGGTCAGCATGAAGAAATGGACCCAGATCGTCATCACCGCGACGGCGGTCACGACCGCCTTGGTGGTCGGCCTCAGCGCCTCCTCGTCCGCGGGCGCCGCGTCCCCCCAGCAGGCGGCACCCACCATCCAGAGTCCCGTCCAGCCGGCCGCCTTCACACCGCAGACCAACCCTGAGTCGCTGTTCAAACCGGTGGCGCCCTGCAGGATCGTCGACACCCGGCTCGCCGGCGGATCGCTCGGCAACGGGACCACCAGGACGTACTTCGTCGGCGGCACCACCGGCTTCGCGCCGCAGGGTGGCAAGTCCGGCGGCTGTGGCGTCCCCGTCGGCGCCACCGCTGTCGCCGCGGTGATCACCGCCGTCACCCCCGTCCACCTGGGCTACTTCAAGGCCTACCCAGCTGGGACAACCGCGCCGAACTCCTCGGTCCTGAACTACCCGGCCGGCATCACCATCGGATCGGGAGTGACACTGCCGCTCAAGGCCGGCGTCGGTCAATCGCTGACCATCTACAACTTCAACGGCCCGACCCAGATGATCATCGACGTCCAGGGCTACTACATCCCACAGGTCCAGGCCCTGGTCGCTTCCGATGGCTCGCTGCTGAGCAGCACCCCGCGGGTGGTTTCCGTCAGTCACCCCGGCACCGGTATCTACTACGTCACCCTGGACCGCCCGGCCAGGGAGTGTTCGCCCAACGTCAGCACCTTCAACCTCTACCGCTACGCATCCGTGGGTTTGTCCAGCTCCAACACCCCGAACGTCATCACCGTCTACGTCTGGTACCTGGACTCAACCACCCACCTGGAGAACCCGACCAACTATGACTTCTTCCTGAATGTCACCTGTTGACAGCTACCTCCACAGCCAGAACGGGGCCGCCTCCGAGGAAGGGAGACGGCTCCGTTCGGAGATATGGCGGAACTCAGGCCTCGGAGAGGACCTCGACGTCGGCCTACTTGCGGGCGGCAAGGGCGGCAGCGCGCTCCTCGTGACGACGGTTGACCGTCACCTGAGCAGCGTCGATGACGGCCCGATCTACCGGGTCCGACTCGGTCTGGTCGACGCCGTGGTACTTCTCGATGGAGGAACCGAGCTCGGGGCCGGACTCCCACGAGGTGATCAGGCAGTAGCGGCCGACGTTGGCACCGGGCTCCTTGGCGCAGGCGGTCAGCACCGGCGCGGTCGCGATCTGAGAGTTGATCCAGACGCCGTGCTTGTCGGTGCGCGGCGGGGTGTGCGCCGGGCGCGCCGACTGCCATGGGCAGTCGGCCCGGCCCGGAAGAAGGCCTACATCGGTGTTTCGACTGCGTCAGGAATGTCGTCCGCGGCGATTCCTGCAGATGGATCCGTTCGCTCGGCTCGATGCGCCCTTGCGCTTGCGTACAGACAGATCGCCGCCGCGGTCGCCAGATTCAGCGATTCGGCTGCCCCATAGATCGGGACGCTGATCGATTCATCTGCTGCCGCAATGACTTCCGCCGGCAAACCATGGGCCTCGGACCCGAACAGCCAGGCCGTCGGGAGGTCGAGGATGCCGTCGTCGGTGGCGGTGTCGAGGTCGGTGTGCGCGGCGGCTCCCGTGGTGGCGAGCACCGACATCCCGGCTTCGGCAAGCTCCATCAACAACAGTCCAACGTCGGCCGCGCGCGCGACCGGGAGGTGGAACAGGCTGCCGGTGGACGCGCGAACGGCCTTCGGGTTGAACGGGTCGACGGATTCGCCGGCGAAGATGACGGCGTCCGCTCCGGCGGCGTCGGCGAGCCGGATGATCGTGCCCGCGTTGCCGGGATCATTGGTCTCGACCAGGACCGCGATCAGTCGGGGATCGGCGGAGATGACGTCCGCGACGTCCGTCAGCGAAATGGCGCAGCGGGCCACGATGCCTTGGGGAGAGACGGTGTCCGACAGCGCCGCCGCGGCCCGGTCGGTGACCTGGGTGACCTCGATCCGGGCGGCGAACGCAGCGCGGACCAACTCGACGTTGCGGGCGCCGGCGTCCTTGGTGATGTACAGCTCCTTGACCGTGCCGGGCTCGCGCAGTTCGACCGCGACGGCTTCGGCAACGGCCTGCGAACCCTCGGCCAGGAACTCCCCGGCCTCAGCGCGACGCGGCTTGCGCAGCAGTCGATGCGCGGCCGCGATCCTGGTGGAGCGCTCGGTGAGCACGCCCTCCTCGAACTCCGCAGTCGCATCGGTCCGCGCAGCGGAGTTACCGGGGGCGGTCCGCTGGCGGTCGGCCGCGGCCTGCTCGGCGCGGCGGCTGCGCGGGGTGTCGATGGCCTGCACCGTCGGGTCCGGGATGCGGTGAGCACCCCGGCTGTCGCGGGATTCGCCGTGCGATTCACTGCGGGCGGGCCGACGGTCGGCGGGTGCGTCGCCGCCGCGTTCTCCGGCTGCACCGCGGCGGTCGCCGGAGGCGGTCCGGTCGGGACGGCGTCCACGGATGTCGGGTCGACGTGCGGTCGATCCGTCACGGCGAGCCCGTGTGGCTGCACTGTCACGACGGTCGGACGACGCATCCCGCCGGACGGGATCGGCGGCGCGGCGAGGTGCGGCATCCCGGCGAGCGGGCGCGAAGGGCGCTTCCGAGGAACCGTCATCAGCCGAGCGCCCCGCCGGAGTGCCGCTGGAGGCGGCATCGCGAGCGGGGCGTCGGCGAGGATCTTCTCGGGGACTCAGGCTGCGTCCTCGTCGGAGGCACTGTCGGCTGCAGCGGCGTTGTCGTCGGCGACCGACGGCACGGCCTCGCGGGCCAGCACGACCAGCGCGGCGAAGGCGGCATCGTCATGGACGGCCAACTCGGCCAGGACCTTGCGATCGACCTCGACGCCGGCCAGCTTGAGGCCCTGCATGAAGCGGTTGTAGGTCATGCCGTGGGCGCGCGCCGCAGCGTTGATACGAGCGATCCAGAGCTTGCGAAAATCGTTCTTCCGCTTGCGACGGTCGTTGTAGGCGTAGTTGAGCGAGTGCAGGACCTGCTCTTTGGCCTTGCGGTACAGCCTCGAACGCTGGCCGCGGTAACCGCTGGCCTGCTCGAGAATGACGCGGCGCTTCTTGTGGGCGTTGACTGCCCTTTTGACGCGTGCCACGGGACACCTGTCTTTCTACTTCGGTGACCGTTCGAGCAGTGCGCTCTCGGGCCGGGGGACAAATTCGGGATCAGGACCGCGGGGTGCGGGCCCGGGGGAAGGCAGGCTCAGATACCGAGCATGCGCTTGATGCGCGGGACGTCGACGGCGGCGATGCTGGTGTGGCTGTCCATCTGCCGGATGCGCTTCGTGGACTTGTTCTCCAGGTTGTGGCGCTTGCCGGAACCCTGGTGCACGAGCTTGCCGGTGCCGGTGATCTTGACCCGCTTCTTCATCCCGGAGTGGGACTTCATCTTGGGCATGACATTCCTCTTCTTCGTATCGACTGCTTGGTCTTCTTGATACGGACTGCTCTGACAGGCCGTTGGCGCCACCTGCGAGCCGATGGATCTCGGTCAACGAGCAGCAATCTGCAGCGCCGGTGGGCTGCCTTGCCTGGACGTCGTCCAGGACGGTCGGTGCTCACGTGGCGCTGGTGGAACGTGTGTTGCTCTGGTGCAGATATTCGGCCGCGCCGGCCGGAGCCGGTTCGGCTGCCACGCCGGCCGGGGCCGGGGTGGGCGTTGCGGCAGGCTTGGGCTTGACCGTCTTGTGCGGGGCCAGAACCATGATCATGTTCCGGCCGTCCTGCTTCGGCGCACTCTCGACGAATCCAAGCTCGGACACATCGGCCGACAACCGCTGCAGCAGGCGGAAGCCGAGCTCCGGACGCGACTGCTCGCGGCCCCGGAACATGATGGTGACCTTGACCTTGTCCCCGGCCTTGAGGAAACGCTCGACGTGACCCTTCTTGGTCTCGTAGTCGTGCGAGTCGATCTTCGGGCGGAGCTTCATTTCCTTGATGACCGTCAGGACCTGATTACGACGGGCTTCGCGGGCCTTCTGCGCACTTTCGTACTTGAACTTGCCGTAGTCCATGAGCTTGCAGACCGGTGGACGCGCTTCCGGCGCGACCTCGACGAGGTCGAGGTCCTGCTCCTGGGCCATACGGAGTGCCTCGGTGACGGTGACGATGCCGATCTGTTCTCCGGCCGCCCCGACGAGACGAATTTCTGGAACGCGAATCCTGTCGTTGATACGTGGCTCGACGCTGATTGAATCCTCCTGGGTACCTGCGGGTGTGAAGTGATGCTTCCCGCGCAGCCTTCTCCAAAATGCGAAAAGGGCCCCGCGGATGGAACACGCGGAGCCCGAAACGACCCGTCAACTCACCCCCACTGGGAGGGCGTGCGCCATCGATGCCAGCATCGATGGACCGGGACCCGGCCGCTCGCACTCACCTCGAGTGCGGCAAACTCGGGTGGGAGTCGGGCTCCACTTGAGGTTGCCCTGGCAATCACGTGACCGTGTTCGCCAGGACTTGAGCCCCTGTGAAACAGGGGCTGGTCGCGCCTGACAGTCTACACGGTGTGAGCACTCCCCCACCAACGCCCGAACCGACCAACCCCACCTCTGACGACACCGCTGCTGAGCTGCACGAACACGCTGATCATTCGCACGGTGACCTGGATCAGGACGGTCACGACTCCGTCGACGGTCACGACTCTTTCGACGGTCACGACTCTTCTGACGGTCACGACCATGACGACCGGGATCTGATCGACATCACTGCGGTGGAGGTGATCAGCCGCGCTGCGGTGATGCTGATGTCCGCCGCCGCCGAGCAGCTCGGTCTGTCATCCGACGACCCGGACAACCCCGAACACCGTGATCTCGACGAAGCACGCACGTTGATCACCGCGCTGGCCGGGCTGCTGCAGGTCTCGCTCCCCGACCTGGGTGCTCATGCCGCCGCGTTCCGCGAAGGGCTGGCCGCGCTGCAGGGTGCGTTCCGCGATTACTCGATCGTTCCGGACGAGCCCGGCAAGGGTCCCGGCGAGAGCCTGGGCCGGCGGGCGGTGCACTGAGCCCAGACCAGGGCTGCACGCCAGGGTCAGGGCTTGGCCTGGGCCGAGGAGATGTTGCGGGTCAGGCGGTCCACCGTCCGCTGCAGCCAGACTGCGCCGTCGGTGTCGGGCCCGGTGACCTTGGTCAGCTCGACTCTCATCGTCCGTAGCTCGTCGAGATATTCATCCTGCTCGTCGGCTGAACCGACCTTCCAGAGGTCTTCGATCACACGAAAACGTTGGGTCATCAGGTCGAGCGTCATATTTGTCCTTCTTCCCTTGTCCCGACCCTACGCGAAGGCACCCGCCCAGCCCGCCCGCTGCCGACCACCCGGACGACCGGTATGACGAGACCCACGAAGCTCGCTGACCGGTATGAGCCAGCCTGCACCGGTATGACGCCCCGCCGTCATACCGGTGCAGCGCGGGTCATACGGGTCGTCGGTTCGAGGCGGGTAAGTCATACCGGTGGAGGCACGGTGGCGCCGCGGCAGTCTGGCTCGGACCCGGCGGGTCAGGCCTTGGGGCGCTCGGGGTTCTTGGCGGCCTTGACGCGGTCGATGATCTCGAGCCGACCGAGCGGGCGGTTGTTCTCCTGCTCCTCGAGCAGACGCAGGGCCTTCTCGTCCGGAACGGTGGACTTGGGCGGAGGCGGCCCGTACTGGGCGTGCAGCTTGCGGACGGCCTGCAGAGACTCGACGGCGCGGCCACGGTCGAGGAGCTGGATAGCCATCACGGGGTGGGTCTCGTCATCTGGCATCAGGAGAAGTGCCCATTGAGCACCCTGCGGGAACGACACCCCGTAGATCAGCGCCCACTCGTAGAAGTTCTCGCCGAGGATGTTGCGGACCAGCAGACCCGACTCGTAGACCTTGAGGGTCGGCCGGGCCATCATCAGGATGGCGACGCCGATCAGCACGCCGAGGCCGATCAGGCCCAGCTGGTCGGACCACTCGAAGGACACGCCGTCGTTGGTGTTGTGCAGCAGGATGCCGACCACGAGCATGGTCACCACGACCGTGGTCGCGGAGATGCTCGCGTAGATCGCGATCCGGCGCGGTCGCACGGTCAGCAGCGGCTTGGTGGTTGGTTTGCCGTCGGTACTCATCGCTCAGTCCTTACCCTCGGCGCGGGGCTCCCACACCGCGAGCATGCGCCTACCTGCATTCTCATCGCCCGAATCCCATCCCGCCACCGGTACCGCGGAGCTTGCGCAGCACCATCGCGGTTTCCAGGGCAGCGGCGGCCGCCTCGCCGCCCTTGTCCTCGGTGGACCCTTGGGCACCGCTGCGCGCCAGGGCCTGCTCCATCGTGTCGCAGGTCAACACGCCGTTCCCGACGGGTACACCGGAGTCCAGCGCCACTCTCGTCAGACCGGCGGTGACCGAATCGCAGACGTATTCGAAGTGCGGTGTGCCACCGCGGATGACGAGACCGAGGGCAATGACGGCGTCGTGATCGGAAGCGAGTTGCTGTGCTACCACTGAGATCTCGATCGCACCGGGCACGCGCACCACGGTCGGCTTGGTGGTGCCGGCCTGCTGGCAGACCGCGAGCGCGCGCTCCAGCATCACGTCGGTGACTGCGGCGTTCCAGCTGGTCAAGACGATGCCGACCCGCAGACCGGGGGCCGACGGGATGACCAGCTCGGGCCGGCCGTCCCCGCTCACATTGAATCCTGGCGATGCTCACTCATGGCCGAGCTCCTCGATGTCATGGCCCATGCGATCCCGCTTGGTGGTCAGGTACTTGATGTTCTCCGGGTTGACCGACACCGCTAGCGGGACGCGACCCAGGATGTGCAGGCCATAGCCTTCCAGGCCGGCACGCTTGGCCGGGTTGTTGGTCAGCAGGCGCATCGACTTGATGCCCAGATCAGCGAGAACCTGTGCGCCGGTGCCGTATTCGCGGGAATCCGACGGCAGCCCGAGGGCCAGATTCGCGTCGACGGTGTCGGCGCCCTCGTCCTGCAACTCGTACGCCCGGAGCTTGTCGAGCAGCCCGATCCCGCGGCCCTCGTGACCGCGGATGTAGAGGACCACCCCGCGACCTTCCGTGACGACGGCGTCCAGCGCGGCATGTAGCTGCGGCCCGCAGTCGCAACGCAGGGACCCGAGAACGTCTCCGGTCAGGCATTCCGAGTGCACCCGCACGAGAACGTCGTCACCTCGGGCGATGTCGCCGTGGACGAGGGCGATGAGCTCGCGCCCGGTCACCTTGCTCATGTACCCGACGGCACGAAAATCGCCCTGCGGCAACGGAAGTCGCGCGTCGGCGACCTTGGTGACCTGGACCTCCCTGGCGCGCCGGTAGGCGACCAGGTCGGCGATCGAGATCAGCGCGAGGTCGTGTTCGGCAGCGAACTCCTTCAGCTCCGGGAGGCGGGCCATCTCGCCGACGCTGGAGGAACTGACGACCTCGCAGATGCCGGACACCGGCCGCAGCCCGGCCAGGTTGCACAGATCGACGGCCGCCTCGGTGTGACCGGGACGGACCAGCACCCCACCCTCGCGGGATCGCAGCGGAAGCACGTGACCGGGGCGGGTCAGGTCGTTCTCGGTGGTCGACGCATCGGCCAGCACCCGCATCGTGAACGCCCGGTCGGTGGCCGAGATCCCCGTAGTCACACCCTCTTTGGCATCGACCGACACGGTGTAGGCAGTGCCTTTGCGGTCCTGGTTGACGTGGTACATCGGCGGCAGCCCGAGACGGTCGCAGTCCTCGCCCGTCATCGGTACGCAGATCAGCCCGGAGGAGTGGCGGACGGTGAAGGCCACGAGTTCAGGGGTGGCGAGCTCGGCGGCGAAGATCAGATCGCCCTCGTTCTCCCGGTCCTCGTCGTCGACCACGACAATGGCGTGCCCGGCAGCGATCTCCGACACAGCGAACTCGATGCTGTCGAAGCCGGCCCCGGTCTTCACCCGCGCCGCCGATGCCGAGGTCTGTGTGGTGCTCGTCATGACCGGTCCCCACTTGCTGTGTTGTCGGTTGCTGGTTGCGCATCTCGGAACGTCAGCAGCCGTTCCACGTACTTGGCCATCACGTCGACCTCGATGTTGACGGCAGCGCCCAGTGCGCTGCTGCCGAGCGTGGTCGCTGCCCTGGTCTCGGGGATGATCCCGAGGGTGAAGACGGCGCCGTGGTCGTTGTCGGTGACATCGATGACGGTCAGCGAGATTCCGTCGACCGCGATGGCGCCCTTGCTCGCGATGTAGCGGGCCAGGTCCTTGCTGACCGAGATGCTGAACTCGTCGTAGCCCTCGTGCGGGATACGGGCGACAATCGTTCCGACGCCGTCGATGTGGCCCTGGACGACGTGCCCACCGAGGCGGGTGGAGGCCATGACGGACCGCTCCAGGTTGACCGGACGTCCGGACGCCCACTCCTTGGCGCTGGTGCGCAACAGCGTCTCGGCCATCACGTCGGCGGTGAAGGTGCCGTCGGCCGTGGCCACCACCGTCAGGCAGACGCCCGAGACCGCGATCGAGTCGCCGTGGTGGACGTCCTGCGTCACCACGGGCCCGCGTACGGTGACGCGCGCGTCGGCGCCGTCCGGCGCAAGATCCAGTGCGACGACCTCGCCGCGTTCTTCGACGATCCCGGTGAACATGTGGTGCCATCCATTCCGCTGCCTGGCCGAACCCGGGACGCTGTGGCGTCCCACTTCCATACTCCCCCACCTGGGGTGGTGATGTCGTCGAGGCCCTAACCGCTCGATCCGTCCGGGCTAGCTCAGGGACGGGGAATGCCAAGGATGACGGCGCAGAATCAGGCCGAGCTGGGTTGCGGGCGACGCGCATGGGCGCTCGCCTTGGCCCGCAGCGCGGCGACCGCGCCGGCCCGGTCTGTCATCCCGTAGACGCCGGAACCGGCGACAAAACAGTCTGCTCCGGCTTCGGCAGCGCGCTCGATGGTCTCCAGGTCGATGCCGCCGTCGACCTGCACGACGACGTTCAGGTGGCCCGTCTCGACCATGCGGCGTGCTCGGGAGACCTTGTCCATCATCTCCGGCATGAACGACTGGCCACCGAAACCGGGCTCCACCGTCATGATCAGCAGGGTGTCGTAGTGCGGCAGCACCTCGACCCAGTCCTCCAGGTCGGTCCCCGGCTTGAGCGACAACCCGGCCTTGGCGCCGGCTGCGCGCAATTCGACCGCCATCGTCACCGGATCGGCGACGGCCTCCGCGTGCACGGTGACGTTGTAGGCGCCGGCCTCGGCGTAGGCGACGGCCCAGCGGTCGGGATCGTCGATCATCAGGTGGCAGTCGAGCGGGATGTCGGTGGCCTCGAGCAGGGACTTCACCACGGGGAGGCCGAGCGTCAGGTTCGGCACGAAGTGGTTGTCCATGACGTCGACGTGCAGCCAGTCCGCGCCGGCGACCGCGGCCGCCTCGTCGGCGAGGTGGGCGAAATCCGCGGACAGGATGCTCGGTGCGATGAGTAGGGCCACATCCAAAAGCCTAGCCACGTTGCCGGCACCCGCGGGCCGTCCGGCGGGAGTGGTCGGTCACGTCCGGGCAGGTCACCCAGCACCCGTTGCGTCCTGCAAAGTGCTCGCTATAACGAGCACTTTGCAGGACGTAGCGGGGCGGACGAGGGGGAAGTGGGCGTCAGACCTGGGCAAAGGCGGCCCGCTCTGCCATATTTCGCTGATGACCGAGAATCCTGCCGGAGCTGCCGGCATCTTCAACCGGGTGGCGGACACCTACGACGCGGTCGGGGTCGAGTGGTTCGGGCCGATCGCGCGCGGACTGATCAGCCGGCTGGACCCGCAGCCGGGCGAGGTCGCGCTGGACATCGGGTGCGGCCGGGGCGCCGCCCTGCTGCCGTTGGCCACCGCCGTGGGCCCCGCCGGACGGGCTCTTGGCTTCGATCTCGCTCCTCGGATGGTGGCTGCCACCGCGGCCGACCTCAGCGGACTGCCGCAGGCCGAAGTGCGGATCGCGGATGCACAAGATCCAGGTCTGGACGCCGCCACGTTCGACGTCATCGCGTCCTCGCTGGTGTTGTTCTTCCTGTCGGATCCGGCTGCGGCGATGAAGAAGTGGGCCGACCTGCTGGCCACTGGCGGGCGGCTCGGCATCGCCACGTTCGCCGGCCGCGACCCGCGATGGATCGAGCTGGACCAGCTGTTCACGCCCTTCCTGCCGCCGGGGATGAAGGACGCCAGGACCAGCGGGCAGGCCGGTCCGTTCGCGTCGGACCAGGGAGTTGCGGCGCTGTTCACCGACGCCGGGTTGACGCAGGTGCGCACCGAGAGTGCCACCGTGAAAGCAGTTCTCGCCGATCCTGAGCACTGGCTGCGGTTCAGCCGTTCGCACGGCCAGCGGGCCATGTGGGAGGCGGTGCCGGTGGAGCAGCACCCGGACATCGAGTCGGCCGCGTCGGAGATGCTGGAAGGATTCCGCGAACCTGACGGCAGCATCGTGTTCTGGCAGGACGTGCGATACACCTTCGGCCGCCGGGCCTGACGTCCGCCGGGCCTTGCGTCCTGCGTCAGCGGGCGCTGCGTCCTGCAAAGTGCTCGCTATACCGAGCACTTTGCAGGACGCAACGGGCGGTTCGCGGGTTCGACGGGGGTTACAGCTGGCGCTGCATCAGGGCGAGGAACATGCCGTCGGTGCCCTGGCGGTGCGGCCAGAGTTGGACGGTCGGCCCGGCGCCGAGATCGGGCACGCCGGGCAGGAACGCGCGGGCATCGACCAACTCCAGTTCGGCCGGACGGCGCGAGATGACGCCGACCGTCTCGGAGAGGTGCGGCGAGCAGGTGACGTAGGCGACCAGACCGCCGGGCCGGACGAGCTTGGCAGCCGAAGCCAGCAGCTCACGCTGCAGCTTGACCAGCGGCGCGACGTCGGACTGCTGCCGTCGCCAGCGGGCTTCCGGACGTCGGCGCAGCGCACCGAGGCCGGTGCAGGGAGCATCGAGCAGCACCCGGTCGAAGGCGGCAGCCGGCAGGCCCGGATCGCGGCCGTCGGCGGTGTGCACGGCAACGGGCAGCCCGGCGACCGCCTTGCGGACGAGTTCGGCCCGGTGCGGGGTGACCTCGACGGCGTCCACCCGGGCACCGACCTGCGAGGCCCAGGCCCCGAGCAGGGCGGCCTTGCCGCCGGGGCCGGAGGCGAGGTCGAGCCAACGCTCGTCCGGTCCGGTCAGGTCCGCGCCGGCCAACGCGAGCGCCACCAATTGGGATCCCTCGTCCTGTACCGCGGCCCGACCGTCGGCGATGGCGCTGATCCGCCCCGGGTCGCCGGTGGGCAGGTACACGCCGAACGGTGAGTAACGGGCCCGGTCGCCGCCGGCGGCGTTCATCAGCTCGTCCTGGCTGATCCGGCCGGGCTTGGCCAGTAGGTGGACCTGCGGAGCGACGTCGTTCGCGTTGAGGGCTGCCTCCAGTTCGGCCTGGCCGTAGTCGTCGTCGCCGACTCCCAGGGCCTCGCGGATCGCGGACGCGATCCACCGCGGATGGGCCGTCGCCAGCGCCAGGTAACCCAGTGGGTCGACTCCGCGGTTCGGGCCGATCTCGGCGATCCAGCCTGCCAGATCGTTGCGGGACACCTTGCGCAGCACGGCATTCACGAATCCGGCGGCACCGGGGTTCGGGCCGGCCCTGACCAGGTCGACGGTCACCGAGACCGCGGCGTGGTCGGGAATCCGGGTGTGCAGCAGTTGGTAGACGGCCAGCCGGAGGGCGTCCAGCACCGGGCCGTCGAGGTCGGCCAGCGGACGGTCGATGCACGCGCCGATGACGGCGTCGAGCTGACCGAGCGCGCGGCAGGTGCCGTAGGCGAGTTCGGTGGCCAGGGCCGCGTCGCGCCCGGACAACCCGCGGTCGTTGAGCAGTCCCGGGAGGGTCAGGTTGGCGTACGCGCTGCGCACCCGGACGGCGGCGAGCAGGTCGAGCGCAGCCTGCCGGGCGTGGTCGATGTCCGGTGGTCGTCTGGTCTGCGGACGGCGCGGTGGGCCGTCTCCACCGCGTCGACCGTCGGCGGACCGACCACCACGGGGTCCCTGGCTCGGGCGCGCACCGCTCCGGCCGGGCCGGTCTGCAGAACTCATCGGGCGGCTCTCCTGCCCTCGGCCGGCGCCGGCGCCGCTGCCGGCTCCTGCTCGTCCGAGCTGGTGGGTTGTTCACTGCTGTCGCGGGCACCCAGGATCGCACCGGCCGGCGGCCGGACGCCCCGTGCCCAGTCCGCGGCGGGCATCGGCCGTTTGCCGGTCGGCTGCACCTGGCCGAGCCGGACCGCGGTGCCGCCGGTTCCGACCAGCACCTGCTTCTTCGCCACGAGCAGTTCACCCGGCGCCAGCCCGGTGACCTCGGTCGGCTGCACCGGGCCGACAGCCAGCCGTGCACCTGCGAAAGTGGTCCAGGCGCCGGGTTCCGGAGTGACCGAACGGATCAGCCGATCGACAGCCGAAGCCGTCCTGTCCCAATCGATCTCGGCGTCGGCCACGGTGATCTTCGGGGCCAGGCTGACGCCCTCCAGGGATTGGGTCACGGCCCGGAGCGTCCCGTCGGCGATGCCGTCCATGGTGGCGACCAGAAGGCCGGCGCCGGAGACCGACAACCGGCCCAGCAGCTCGCCGGCGGTGTCGTCGTCGTTGATCGGCTCGGTGACCACGCCGTAGACCGGGCCGGTGTCCAGACCCACCTCGAGCCGGAAGGCGCTGGCGCCGGTGATGTCGTCACCGGCCCGGATCGCGGCCTGGACGGGCGCGGCGCCGCGCCAGGCGGGCAGCAGCGAGAAGTGGAGGTTGACCCACCCGTGGGTGGGGATGTCCAGCACGTTCTGCCGCAGGATCGCGCCGTAGGCGACCACGGCCGCAGCATCGGGCGCGAGCTCGACCAGCCGCGCGACGAACTCGGGATCCCTTGCGGTGACGGGCGTCAGCAGCTCGACGCCGGCTTCCCGGGCCAGTTTCGCCACCGGCGACGATTCGGTCCGGCGCCCGCGACCGGACGGAGCGTCCGGCCGGCTCATGACGGCCACCACCTCGTGCGCGGAATCCAGGAGGGCACGCAGGGCGGGCAGTGCCGGAGCGGGGGTGCCCGCGAAGACGATCCGCATGAGCCGGCTCCTTTCCTGATCCTGCTGTCGCAGCCGGGCGGTCAGCGGCCTGCTGCCGGTGTTCTGCGGTCGGCGGTGTTCTGCGGTGTGCGGTGTTCTGCTGTGTGCGGTGTTCTGCGGTCAGCGGTCTGTTGGCGCTGTCCTGCCGTCCTTGCTCGAGCAGTCTACGGAGCGACCACGCGTCCGATTCTCAGCAAGGATCCTTGGCCAGAACCCGGGTGCGGATTCTGGGTGCCGCGTCATGCTGGATCATGGTCCCTGCGCGGGGCCGGCCCTGGCGGGTCGCATCGGCGCGGTCGCACGCGAACATCCCGCACCACCATCCGCACGAGCAGTCCGCAGGAACACTCTCTGGAGGATCGATGTCTGTATTCGCACCGGACGGCCGCGCGCTGGTAGGCCGTTACGTCCGACTCGACCGATCGGTCCTGGCCGACTCGCCCGCCCTGTTCACTGCTCTCGACGACGAGCGGGTCTACGCCGGCAATTTCATGGGCGGACCGGCAGGACGTCCGACGAGCGTCGAGAAGATGGGCGCCGTGCTGGGCGCCGCACTGTCGACGCCGGGCCGCACCCCGTACACCGTGCGCCTCACCGGGCTCGGTGATCTCGGCGACGCCGGCACCGTGGTGGGCACCACGAGCCTGGCCAAGCTCTCGCTGCCGGACGAGCGCATCCACCTCGGCTGGACCGGTTATGCGCCGTCCGTCTGGGCGACCCAGGTCAATCCTGAGTGCAAATATCTGTTGCTGCAGCACACCTTCGGCGACTGCGGCCTCGGTCGCGTCCAGCTGCAGACCGACCTGGTGAACGAGCGGTCGCAGGCGGCCATCGAGCGTCTCGGCGCGATCCGGGAAGGTGTCCTCCGTCGCCACCGCCGCCGCGCGGACGGCAGCTTCCGCGACACCGTCGTCTACTCGATCCTGACCGACGAATGGCCTGCGGTGAAGGCGGGCCTGGCCGAACGCCTCGTCTAGCGAGGATCCCGCGTAGGCGGGTCAGCCGCCGCAGTTGCTCACCACCGTCGAGAACGTGCGGAATAGTCATCCATAGTCGGGGGACGCAGCCGCACGTACTGGCCAGTAGCGCGACCACTGGGCTGACACCCCGAGAATGCACGACTGACAATCACCCCAGCGCCGGGCGTTCAGCACCGCTGCGTCGATCTCAGCGCCTCGGAAAGTTCTCGGGGCCTCGCAAAGTTCGCGGGGCCTCGCAAAGTTTGGGGCCTCTGAGAGTTCGCGTGGCCTCGAATGGTTCCCACGGCCTCGAAAGCCCAAGCCCCGTGAGCCGGACTCGCGAGGACACCTACCTCGGCAAAGTCGGAGGACAGCTACCGCGGAACGGTGAGGACCTCGGCGCCCTCGTCGGTGATGGCGATCGTGTGCTCGCTGTGCGCCGTCCGACTGCCAGTCGCACTGCGGAGCGTCCACCCATCGGTATCGGTGACCAGATCGGCAGTGTCCGCCATCACCCACGGCTCCAACGCGAGCAGCAGGCCCGGGCGGAGTTTGTATCCGCGGCGCGGCCGCCCGATGTTCGGGATGTGCGGGTCCTGATGCATCGTCGACCCGACGCCGTGGCCTCCGAACTCGGTGTTGACCGGGTACCCCGCATCGCGCAGGACCGAGCCGATGGCGTGCGAGACATCCCCGACCCGGACTCCGGGGCCGGCGGCGGCGATCCCGGCCTGCAGCGCGCGTTCGGTCGCGGTGATCATCGCGACACTCTCCGCGCCCCCGACTGACGGGTCGCCCACGATGAAGCTGATCGCCGAGTCGGCCACGACGCCGCCCAGGGAGACCGCGAGGTCGAGCGACAGCAGGTCCCCGTCTGCCAGCGTGTAGTCGAACGGCAGTCCGTGGAGGACAGCGTCGTTGACCGACGTGCAGATGTAGTGGCTGAACGGCCCGCGGCCGAAGGATGGCGCGTAGTCGACGTAGCAGGACAGGGCGCCGGCCTTGGCAATGAGGCTCTGGGTCCACCGGTCGATCTCCAGGAGGTTCGTGCCGACCGCGCTCCGGCTCTTCAACGTCTGGAGGATCTCGGCCACCAACGCGCCGGTCTGCCTGGCCCTGGGCAGGGTGGTGGCGGGAAGGATCTCGATCATGATGGGGATCTCGTCGTCATTCCAATAACTATACCGGTCATATCATGACGGTACTATCATTGGTGTCATGGTTCGACTTCCGCTCACCCACGCCGAGGTGGAGCGTGGGCAGCGCCTCGGCGCGCTGCTGCGTCGAGCCCGGGGCGAGCGCTCGATGCTGGAAACCGCACTGGATGCCGGCGTATCGCCGGAGACCCTGCGGAAGATCGAGACCGGGCGCGTCGCGACTCCCGCCTTCCCGACCATCGCCGCGATCGCCGAGGTCCTGGGCCTGTCCCTCGATGCGGTGTGGAGCGAGGTCAACCAGAACGAGCGTGAGGCTGGGCCGTCGAGGAAGGCACCCACGAAGCGGTTGGCCTCCTAGCCGGGTCGGATCAGAAGAGCTCGTCGGGATCGATCCGGAGGCGCAGGTTCTCCTCCTGCTTGCGGGTCGAGCGCGCGGCGGCGAGGGCCTTGATGTCGGCCGCGAGCTGCTTGCGACCGGACGGCGGGACGCGGACCAGGACCCGGGCCGCACCCTCCGCCGGCACCTGTCCACGGGCTCGGGAACCGGTGGGCGGCGCCAGATCCTCCAGCAGCACCGGGCCCAGCACCTCTCCGCCGGCGGGCAGCGGAATGCTTGCGGCGGCCGCTGCCACCTCCGGCTCCGCCCCCTGGAGCGAGGCCATCGCGACAGCCGGCGGGAACCCGAGCTCGGTGCGGGCGGCCAGCTCGGCGGCGGCATGGCCGGCCGGGTCCCAGCGGATCAGCGCCTGGACGGTCGGCAACGAGCTGTCGGCGCCCAGCACCACCCGCCCCCCCGACGACGCCGGCACGACCAGCGCCGCTGCCCCCATCCACCGGCGCATGGCCTCCTCGGACGCCCGCAGATCGGCCCGACCGAGCAGCGCGTAACCATCGAGCAAGAGCGCAGCTCCATAGTGCGCAATGGGTTCGGCGCCCGGAGTGGCGACCACGATGGCCGGTTCGTCCGGCACGGTGGATCGAATCGCGTCGCCGGAGGAGGTGATCAGTTGCACACCCGGAAACGCCCGCCCGAGTTCCTCCGCGGTGCGCCTGGCCCCGATGACCGTCGTCCGGAACTGATCGGATCCGCAGGCCGGGCAGTTGAAGTGCGCCTCGGCGATGCCGCACCAGCGACAGGCGGGCAGTCGATTGGCACCGGACAGCGCCAGCGGTCCATGGCAATGACGGCACCGGGCGGGACGGCGACAGGTCGCACACGCCAGCGTGGGTAGGTAGCCCCGGCGCGGAACCTGTACCAGCACTGGCCTTTCCGCGGCCAGAGCGGCGCGGGCGGCGGCGAAGGCGGCCGGTGACAGCCGGGCACCGGCGGCGGCTGAATCGGCGCCGGTCGCGTACTCGTCACCCGCGGCCTCGATCCTCGGCGCGCGCGCGCGGACGGTCGCCCGGTCCGCGACGATCGGCCGCGCCCAGCGGCTGGCGATGAGCAGCTCGGCCTCCGCGGTCCTGGTGTAGCCACCGACCAGCAGCGCGCAGCGCTCACCGGCGGAACGCAGCATCAGCACCTCGCGGGTGTGTGGATAGGGTGCTCTGGGTTCGGACAGCAGGTCGTCCCCGTCGTCGAACACGGCCACCAGTGCCAGATCTCGCACCGGCGCGAACGCCGCGGCCCGGGTGCCGGCCGCGACCCTGACCTGCCCTCGGCTCAGCTTCAGGTAACGCCGGTACCGTTCGGCCGGACCGAGATCGGCGGCCAGCGTGACGAACTCGGCGGGCGTCAGAACCGCGGACAGTGCCGCTTCGATCCTCGCCAGGTCGCGCGCGTCCGGTACCACCAGCAGCGCACCGCGGCCGGACCGTGCGGCGAGTGCGGCGGCTTCTGCGAGGCGCGCCGGCCAGTCCTCGCCAGGCAGGGCCTGCCACACGGCCCGGACCGGGCGGCCCTCCTGCACCGCCGTCAGGAACGCGTCTCCGGCCTGGTAGACCTGCCACGCCGTGCGGTCGACGGGTGGCGCAGCCGGGGGGGCTGGATCGGGGACCTTGGCGGCGGGGCCCGCGACCTCGGCGGCCGGCCCGTCAAGAGGTCCGTCGTCAGGAACAGCGGTGTCGTGAGCACCGGCAGCGACGTCGGGAACAGCGGTGTCGCCAGGCGGCGCGGCCTTGGCTTTGGCCGGGCTCTCGGCCCTGGCATGACGGGGCGGCACAGCGAGCCGGAGCACATCCGCCATCGAGCCCGCATAGCGGTCGGCGACGGCGCGGGCCAGCTGGGCCACCTCGGGAGCGAGGATTCGTTCGGCGGAGACGACACGCTCCAGGAAACCCAGTTTGCCGTCGTGATCGGACTCGGCCACGCGTTCCAGGACGTACCCGTCGAGCAGTCGTCCGGCGAACCGGACGCGCACCCTCGTGCCGGGCTGCGCAGCCTCGGAATCGGTGTCGGCGACCTGGTAGTCGAACGTCCGGTCGAGGTGGGCGAGGGAGACGTCCACCGCGACCCGCGCAATCGGCAGCACCGCAGCGGGCGTCCTGGCTCCCGCGGTGGCCCGACGGATGCGGGCGGGGGCTGGCGTCACCCGTTCTGGATATCAGACGGGACCGTCATCGCCCGACAGCCGTCCACAATCGCCCGACCACCGTCCACCACCGACCACGCTGCGCCGGCGTGCACGCAGAATGCCCCGCAGGCACGAGGCCTGCGGGGCAGGTACAGCGTCAAGAGCAGCGGGGCAGCGCTCAGAAGCCGAGGTAGGACTTCAGGGCGTCGACGCGGTCGAGGTTTTCCCAGGGCAGCTCGATGTCGGTCCGACCGAAGTGGCCGTAGGCCGCGGTCTGGGCGTAGATCGGGCGCTTGAGGTCGAGGTCACGGATGATCGCGGCCGGGCGGAGGTCGAAGACCTGCTTGATCGCGTCGGCGATCTTGTCCGGGTCGACCTGCTCGGTGCCGAAGGTTTCGACGAAGAGGCCGACGGGGGCCGCGACGCCGATGGCGTAGGCCACCTGCACCTCCATGCGGTCCGCGAGACCGGCAGCAACCGCGTTCTTGGCGACCCAGCGCATCGCGTAAGCGGCGGAGCGGTCGACCTTCGACGGGTCCTTGCCCGAGAACGCGCCGCCACCGTGACGGGCCATGCCGCCGTAGGTGTCGACGATGATCTTGCGGCCGGTGACGCCGGCGTCGCCCATCGGGCCGCCGATGACAAAACGTCCAGTCGGGTTGACCAGCAGGCGGTGGTCGCTCACGTCGATGTCCAGCAGCGCCAGTTCGGGGGCGACGACCTGCTCGGCGATGTCGACCGCGAGCAGCTTCTCCAGGTCGATGTCCTCGGCGTGCTGGGTGGACAGGACGACGGTGTCGAGACGGATGGCCTTGTCGCCCACGTATTCGATGGTGACCTGGGTCTTGCCGTCGGGCCGCAGGTACGGGACCGCGCCGGACTTGCGGACCGCGGACAGACGACGCGACAGGCGGTGGGCCAGCGCGATCGGCAGCGGCATCAGTTCCGGGGTGTCGTTGCAGGCGTAGCCGAACATCAGGCCCTGGTCGCCGGCGCCCTGCTGGTCGATCTCGTCCTCGGCGCCGTCGACGCGGGACTCGCGAGCGGTGTCGACGCCCTGGGCGATGTCCGGGGACTGCGCGCCGATGGCGACGTTCACGCCGCAGGACGCTCCGTCGAAGCCCTTGGACGACGAGTCGTACCCGATGGCCAGCACGGTGTCGCGGACGATCGTCGGGATGTCGACGTAGGCAGTGGTGGTGACCTCGCCGGCGACGTGGACCTGGCCCGTGGTGACCAGGGTCTCGACAGCCACCCGGCTGTCCTTGTCCTGGCTGAGCAGGGCGTCCAGGATCGAGTCGCTGATGGCATCACAGATCTTGTCCGGATGGCCTTCGGTGACGGATTCGGACGTGAACAGGCGGGAAGCCATACCAAGTTCTCCTAGGGTCGAGCGGGCATCGCCCGCGTGGAAAAACAGGCGGGCCTCACCCGCGTGGAAAGTCAGACTTCAGGTACCCGATGCTCGGCAAAGAGTACGCGGAACAGCCTCAGAGAGCCGCATCGACGGTACTGAGTCGACGGGACAACTCGTCACAGATCACCGCGCCCAGCACGGTCTTCGGGCCGAGCGGGACATCGATCGGATCCGAGCCGTCGGCGGCCAGGATGACCGCGGCGTTGTCGTCCACCTCGAATGCCCGCCCGTCGCCGACTCCGTTGACCACCAGCAGGTCGCAGCCCTTGCGGGCCAATTTCGCGCGACCATGATCAAGTACGGACCCGTGTTCGTCCCCGGTCTCCGCGGCGAACCCGACGATCACTGGCATCCCCGGTCGCTGCGCCGGCCCCGACCCGGGTCCGGCCCTGTCCGCGGCCAGGCCGGCCAGGATGTCCGGGTTGGTCACGAGCTCGAGGGCGGCCGGCTCCGACCTGTTGTCCTTCTTGATCTTGGACGCCACGATGACCTTCGGGCGGAAGTCTGCGACGGCCGCGGCCATCACGACCGCATCGGCGTCGGTGACGAGTTCGGTCACGCGGGCCTGCAGATCGCGGGCGTCGGCGACCGGGACGATGGTCGCTCCGGGCGGGCCGATCAACGCCGTGTTGGCCGCCACGACGGTGACCTGAGCGCCCCGCGCCGCTGCCACCAGAGCAACGGCAAATCCCTGCTTGCCTGACGACCGGTTTCCCAGGTAGCGCACCGGATCCAGCGGTTCCCGCGTGCCGCCGGCGGTGACGAGCAGCCGACGGCCGACCAGGTCTCGTGGCAGCGCATCCGGACGGCGCAGCAGCAGCAGGGCCAGGGCGACGATCTGGTCCGGTTCGGGAAGGCGGCCGGCTCCGGAGTCGGCGCCCGTCAGGCGGCCGACCGCCGGGTCGAGCACGGTGAGGCCGCGTTGCCGGAGACGCTGCACATTCTCGACGGTGGCCGGGTGCGTCCACATCTCGGTGTGCATCGCCGGAGCCATCAGGACCGGTGCCCTGGTGACGAGGAGGGTGGCGGCCAGCAGGTCGTCGGCGCGGCCGGCGGCAGCGCGGGCCAGCAGGTCGGCGGTGGCCGGGGCCACGACCACGAGGTCGGCCTGTTGACCGGTCGCGACGTGGGCGACGTGCGGCACGTCGGTGAAGACGTCGGTGGCGACGGGATGGCCGGACAGCGCCTCGAAGGTGGCCGCGCCGATGAACTTCAGGGCATTCGGCGTCGGGACGACGATGACGTCAGCGCCAGCCGAACGGAGCAATCTGAGGATCTCGCACGCCTTGTAGGCCGCTATTCCTCCCGCCACCCCCAGGAGAACCTTGGGTGCGCGGGGCGGAGCGCCCTCTGTCGTTCCTCCCGCCACCCCCAGGAGAACCTCGGGTGCGCGGGGCGGAGCGCCCTCTGTCGTTCCTCCCGCCACCCCCAGGAGAACCTCGGGTGCGCGGGGCGGAGCGCCCTCTGTCGTTCCTCCCGCCACACCCAGGAGATCCCTGGGAGCCTGCGTCACTCGCCTTCGGTGTGCTCGAGCAGACCGGCGTTGATCTCGCGGAGCGCGATCGACAGCGGCTTCTCCTTGGCCAGCGGCTCGACGAGCGGGCCGACGTACTCCAGGAGACCCTCGCCCAGCTGGGCGTAGTAGTCGTTGATCTGGCGCGCACGCTTGGCGGCGAAGATCGACAGGCCGTACTTGGAACTGGTGTGGGTGAGCAGTTCGTCGATCGGCGGGTAGGTGATGCCGGCGGCGGCGATCTGCGAAGCCGTCATCGGTGCCGCCGGAACAACTTCGGGGGTGGTTCCGGGCACGGTGCTCGCGGCAGTCACAGGCAGAACTCCTCAGTATTTAATAAGAACAGTGGTTGGTGCAGGTGGAGCAGTGGTTGGGGCAGGTGGAGCAGTGATTGGTGCAGGTGGACCGTGGTGCGGTTCAGATCCGGGACCCTAAGGTGTGCGATCCCGGTCCTCGTCAGCCGGAAGACACCGGCGAACACGGCTCAGCCAGCAATGCTACCAAGCCCGCGGTTGCGTCCTCGACACTCGTGTTGACCAGGGTGTGGTCGAACTCCGGTTCGGCGGCCAGTTCGTCCCGCGCCGCGGCCAGGCGGGCTGCCGTTGCGGACTCGTCCTCGGTGCCACGACCGACCAGTCGGCGGGCCAACTCGTCGAAGGACGGGGGCGCCAGGAAGACCAGCACGGCTTCCGCTCCGAGTCCGGGGGCGGAGCGGACCTGGCGTGCGCCCTGGACGTCGATCTCCAGCAGCACGTCCTCGCCCGCGGCCAGGTGGTCCTCGACCGGACCACTGGGCGTGCCGTAGAAGTTGCCGGCGAAGAAGGCATGTTCGAGCATCTTCCCATCGGCCACCAGATCGGCGAAACCGTTGTTGCTGACGAAGAAGTAGTTGACCCCGTCGACCTCACCGGGACGTGGGATCCGGGTGGTCGCAGACACCGAGTACCACAGTTGCGGCACGTCACGCCGGAGCCTGGCCAGAACCGTGCTCTTCCCCACGCCTGACGGGCCCGACAGCACGAAGAGACGGCCACGCTGCGGCTCATCCGTCATCGAGTCCTGCTCTCCTGCAACGTTATTGCCGGTGCGGTCGTCCGCCACGACGGCACTGGTGTGGAGCTGATTGGTGACCTGCCGGTGGGACGACTTCGGCCGGGGAGGCGGCACTGACTCCCCGACCGATGACCACCGCACTGCTCTCTACCGCTCTACTGCAGGTACTACGACGCGAACGGACCTTGGGCTCAGGAACCGAACTCGGTCAGCAGCGCCTGGCGCTGGCGCTCGCCGAGGCCACGCACCCGGCGGCTGGCGGCGATCTCGAACTGCTCCATCAGGGCGGCCGCGCGAACCTTGCCGACGCCGGGGAGTGCCTCGAGGAGGGCGGACACCTTGAGCTTGGCAAGGGCCTCGTCCGTCTCGGCGTCGATCAGCACCTGCTTCAGGGTGGTGCCGCCGCGCTTGAGGCGCTCCTTGAGCTCGGCGCGCACCCGGCGGGCGGCGGCGGCCTTCTCCAATGCTGCGGAACGCTGCTCGGGGGTCAACTGGGGCAGTGCCACTTCGGCCTCACTTCTGATCGACAAAGGGTTGTTCAAGATCTACTGCGGACGAACGGGGACGCTGCGGGCGACGGCTGACCGGGTGCTCACCAGAAGCTCACCACAGGACCGCCGACCCGACCAACTACATCGGGCCTGATCTGTGACCAGCACAGATCCACTCGAACCTACCCAGCGCGGGGGGCTGCGGCAAACCGCACCCCCCGGGTTCGCCCGACTCGCGGGGTGAGATATAGAACAGCGCGGCGGCAGTTTGGGACCCTCGTCCGGCTGCCGTGATCCAAATGGTGGACCGGCGCCGGATCAGGCGCGCATCCTGGCCACCAACGCGGTGTCGTAGTCGCCGGAAACGAACTCGGCGTTGTCCAGGAGTTCGGCGTGGAAAGCCAGATTCGACTTCGGCCCGACGACCGTAAAACCCGCTACCGCGGTGCGGGCCAAGGCCAGCGCGGCTTCCCGGTCGGGACCGTGGACGATCACCTTGGCCATCAACGAGTCGTACGACGGGGTGACGGTGGTGCCCTCCGCGTAGCCGGCATCGACCCGGATGCCCTCGCCGACCGGTTCGACCCATTCGCGGATCGCGCCGGGACCGGGCAGGAAACGCTTGGAGTCCTCGGCGTTGATCCGGAGTTCGATGGCGTGACCGGTGACCGTCAGGGCGTCGGGGTCGAAGCCGGGATCCTCGCCGGCGGCGATGCGCAGCTGGGCCTCGACCAGGTCGATGCCAAGGACCGCCTCGGTGATCGGGTGCTCGACCTGGAGCCTGGTGTTCATCTCGAGGAAGAAGAACTCGGTGGCGGTTTCGCCGTCGTGGCCCGGAGCCAGCAGGAACTCGACGGTGCCCGCGCCCTGGTAGTCGACGGCTTCGCCGGCCTTGCGTGCGGCGTCCAGCATCTGGGCGCGGACCG
The DNA here is from genome assembly GCF_040546275.1 of Nakamurella sp. UYEF19. Taxonomy (NCBI): domain Bacteria; kingdom Bacillati; phylum Actinomycetota; class Actinomycetes; order Nakamurellales; family Nakamurellaceae; genus Nakamurella; species Nakamurella sp. UYEF19. The sequence goes on from NZ_JBEPNO010000015.1 coordinate 102,370, forward strand.
GGGCGGTGAGCGCGGGCGACGGGGTCTCCTCGGCGACCTTCTGGTTGCGGCGCTGGACCGAGCAGTCACGCTCACCCAGTGCGACGACGCGGCCGTCGGCGAGCCCGAGGATCTGCACCTCGACGTGCCGCACCCGCGGGAAGTACCGCTCGACGAAGACCGACGGGTCGCCGAACAGCCGTCCGGCGAAGGCGGTGACCTTTTCGTACTCGGCCGCCATCAGGGCGGGGTCGGAGACGACGGCCATGCCCATCCCGCCACCGCCGGCGGAGGCCTTGATCATCACCGGGTAGCCGATGCTCTCGGCGGCGGCGGAGGCATCCGCTGCGGTGGTGACGGGGTCCTCGGTGCCAGGCGCCACCGGCACTCCGGCCGCAGCCATCAGGTTGCGGGCGGCGATCTTGTCGCCCATGGCGGTGATGGCGGCAGGGCTGGGGCCGACCCAGATCAGGCCGGCCTCGACGACGTCGCGTGCGAAATCGGTGTTCTCCGAGAGGAATCCGTAGCCGGGGTGCACTGCTGCCGCCCCGGTCGCCTTCGCCGCGGCGAGGACAGCGGCGGCGTTCCGGTAGGACTCGGCGGGGTTGGCCGGGCCGATCAGCACGGCCTCGTCGGCCTCCAGCACGAACGGCAGGTCGGCATCGACCTCGGAGTAGACGGCGATGGTGCGCAGGCCCATCCGCTTGGCGGTGCGGATCACGCGGCGGGCTATCTCACCTCGGTTGGCGACCAGCAGTGAGTCGAACATCGCGATTCAGGTGTCCTTTCATGGGCGTATCGGTCCGCGCAACCGTAGTGGATCCGCGCTTATCAACTTCGCCGGCGCTCATGATCGGGTCGATTCGCGTCACTCCCGTCACATTTCGACCATGTTGATAAGCGCGGTCGAAGTTGATAAGCGCGGGAGCTCAGAGGCCGTCGGTGGCGCGGAAGGCGATGCCGGAGCCGGTGATGCGGACCCCGGTGTCGCCGGCGGCGATCCAGATCGAGCGGCCGCGCGGAACCTCGACCACGTGACCCTCGCCGTCGACGACGGATGCGCTGCCCTCGACGACAAGCACCACCTGCGGGCCGTCGTGGGTGAGGTCGAGCGGCTCCTCCGAGAGGGCCAGCCGGGCGAGCCGGAACTCGGGGACCGGCGTCCTGTAGACGAGTTCGCCGGGACGGACCTCGTCCCCGCTCAGGATCTCCACGTCGCCGGCGGAGAAGTCGAGCACCCGCATCAGCTCGGGAACGTCGACGTACTTGGGGGTGAGCCCGCCGCGGAGCACGTTGTCGGAGTTCGCCATCAGCTCGACGCCGACACCGGCCAGGTAGGCGTGCAGGTTTCCGGCCGCCAGGAACAGGGCCTGACCGGGAGCCAACGTGACCCGGTTCAGGAGCAGCGCGGCCAGCACTCCGGGATCACCCGGGTAGCGTTCGCCCAGTTCCAGGGCGGTCCGGTACTCGGCGGTGAAGGGAGACCCTTCCCGGACCAGTCGCACGCAGGCCGACAGCACCGACGCGAGGAGCGGTTCCAGCATCGAGGACGGAATGGTGAGGATCGAGGAGAACAGCGCCCGCACCCCGTTGGCGTCCGGCTGGCCCGACAGCAGTGACAGGTAGTGATCCAGTTGCGGCACACCGAGTTCGGCCAGCAGCTCGACCGTCATCACCGGGTCGCGGAAGCCGCACAGGGCGTGGAACTCGGTCAGCGCGCAGATCAGCTCCGGCTTGTGGCTGCCATCCTTGTAGTTGCGGCCGTTCGCGCTCATCGGGACGCCGGCCGACTCCTCCAGCCGGAAGCCACGCGCAGCTTGCGCCGCAGACGGATGTGCCTGCAGCGACAGGGGTTCCGCCGCAGCGAGGACCTTGAACAGGAACGGCAGTCGGGGACCGAACTGCGCCTCGACGCGCTCGCCGAGCATCAGCACGGGCTTGTCGGTGATCGCCTCCAGCAGGGAGCGCTCACCGGCCGCCTCCAGCAGCACCGATGGATCACCCGGGTGAGCGCCCATCCACAGCTCGGCCTGCGGGTGCTGGGCCGGGCTCGGAGCCCCGATCAACTCGGCGATCGCCGTCCGGGAACCCCACGCATACGGCCGGATCCGGTTGTCCATCAGTTCCATGTGTCCATGCCCTGCTCTCGTTCTCGCGAGCCACCGACGGTAGCCGGGCGAACCGCCCAACGGGTGCCACCGACCCGTCCCAGCCCGTCCGGGAAGTCCAAGGGAACGAGCTGACCTGTCGCGATACCCACGTAGACGGCCGCAAAATCGAGCCGGACGCACGCCGCAACTGCAGCATCGAAGGCGTCTGCCGGTTGCCCGGCCGGCGTGCCGTAGTCCGGTCCGGATCCACCGAACCGGGTGTCCTGGGTGCTCCAGTCGGCCGGACCGGCGACGGCCGGGAGCGAGTCGGGCGAACCGTCGAGATGCATTGCGCCGGAGAACGAGCGAAGCAGCCCGGCCAGCACCATCCGGTCGGCGGCCGCGCGGGTGGTGCGGCCGCCGGGTCCCCCTTCGGGAGCGGTGGAGACCAGCAGCGGTTTGATCTGCTGGGTGGACGGTCCGTCGTCGAACGGGTCGGCGAAGAGGTCCTTGCCGGCGGCGGCCCGACGCAGCAACCCCGGCGACAACGCGGCCTGTTCCGCGGTCAGCACGCCGGCGGCCACCCCGCCGAGGTCGGCCAGCACCGATGCCCCATGACGAGCGATGGCATCGCCGAGCCGGTCGCAGCCGATCAGCAGCGGAGTGCCCTCCCCCAGGTACTCGGCCAGGTTCACCCCCGGATTGAGGAATGTCTCGGCACCGGGGTGGCAGGCCAGCGAGATGGCATCCAGCAGATCCGCCGTCCGGGCCAGATCGACGCGTTGCGCGAGACCGGCCCGCGCGGCGACGACCGCCAGCAACGACCATCTGGCACTGACGGACAACGCTTCCGGAACGGCGACCACCGGAGCGATCAGCGAGGGTCCGGCCGCTTCGGCGACCGGTCCCGTCTCGGCGGCCCTGACGATCGTCGTCGCGCCCCGTCGACGCGCGATGCCGGCGGACTCGGCGGCTGATTCGTCGTCGGCACGACTGGCCAGCACCACGACGAGGTCGAGCGGTCCGACCCAGGGCGGCAGGAACGGCGCGCCGACGATCGGAGCCGGCGAGTTCGCGCCGACCAGCGCCGTCAGGAATGCAGTGTCACCCTCGGCGTCACCGCCGACGACCACCATGGCGCGGGGTCGGTCGATGGCCGGGAGCGAGGCCGACGCGTCGAGCACGGACCGGACCTGCGCGCCGGCTGCGGCGGCAGCCGGCAGCAGTCCGGCGACATCGGTGGCCCCCACGTCGGGTTCGCGCAGGATGCCGACACCCGGGACGGTCATGGTGCCGGGTGTCCATCGGCCGGACCACCGGTGGCCTCGTCGAGCAGCAGCACCGGGATGTTGTCGCGGATCGGGAAGACGCGGCCGCACTCCGTGCACGTCATCGCGGAGGCCTCCGGGTCACCCGGGGCGCCCAGGACGAGCGGCGCGTGGTGCTCTGCCGGGCAGGCGAGTACTTCCAGCAGGACCGGGTCCAGTTGAACTGGCATGTGCCGGAACTCCCTTCTTGCTCATGACGATTGCGCGATGACCTTGGTCCCCAGCTTCCACCGACTGAAAACGGCCGGAGGCACACCGACAACGGACGAGGGCGTGCGATTCGTTCCGCAGCCTGGGGTGCATCTTCCAGACTAGGTCGCGGTGCACTGTCGTGGTGGCCGCGCGACAAATCCTCGGGCAGGCAGCTCGGGGTCCGGACGCCCAGCTCAGTCGGGCGGGAAGCGCAGGACGCGCAGGTGACCACGACGCCCGGTCGTGGCAGGGGCGGCCTCGTGAACACGCTCGACCCGCCCGGCCTCGCGCACGGCGTCGGCGAGCGCTTCGAGATCGTCCGAGCTGCGGACGTCGTCGTCGAAGTCGGCGTCCGGACGGACCACTTCCCAGCCCTTGGGGGCCGTGAGGTGGACGGCGTGACGCGAACACAGGTCGTAGCTGTGCGGTTCAGCGGCGGTGGCCAGTGGGCCGACGACGGCGGTCGAGTCGGCGTAGGCGTAGGTCAGCGTGGCGACGGCCGGGTCGGTGCACCCGGTCCGCGAACAGCGACGTGATCTGACCACCTCGGGACAGTAACTCCTGACCATGCGCCAGAAGGTGGCGGCGCGCCGGGGAGTCGCAGGCGCGCGCCGGGCTCCTACACTCACATTCGTCATGGCAGAACCGAGCGCGAATCAGATCCCCGAAACCGGGCGGGCCACCCGCACCTCCGGGCCAACCCCAGCGCCCGGGCGGACCAGCCGGCGCCTGCACCGGGACCGACGAGGGCGAGGTCTGCGGACACCGCTGCTGCCGGCCCAGCTGCCGGCCGCCAGAACGCGGGCCCAGCAGTTCGATCACGCTGTCCTGGAAGCCGTTGCGGATCTGGAGGAGCGCTGGCCCACCGAACTGGCGTCGATCGAGTTCGCCGTCGACGAGGTCCCATCGCTTCCGCCCGGCAACGTCGTGCCGTCGTCTGACGTGGTCCTGGACGGCGGCGTGCCGCTGACCCGGTTCTCGCCCCCGGGAGTGGACGCCAGGGGCAGAGCTACGAAGGCCAGGGTGGTGGTCTACCGGCGCCCGCTGGAAGTCAGGGCGGCCGATTCAGGCGATCTGGGCGAGTTGGTCGCCGAGGTGCTGGGCGAGCAGCTCACCGCTGTTCTCGGTGAGGGTGGAGCGCAATAGACGAACCGAGCTCAGCCGACGCTGCGCTTGAGACGGCGGCGCTCTCGCTCGCTGAGCCCGCCCCAGATGCCGAACCGCTCGTCGTTCGCGAGGGCGTAGGTGAGGCATTCGGCCCTGACCTCGCAGCCGGTGCAGATCTTCTTCGCCTCGCGGGTGGACCCGCCCTTCTCGGGGAAAAAAGCCTCCGGATCGGTCTGGGCGCACAGAGCCCGCTCGTGCCAGTCGGCCTCGTCACCCAGGAGTAGATCGCTTCCGACCTCGATCTCGCTGAACGCAGACGGGGTCACCGCAGCCGGATCGAACATGCCGGGGGCACGGTGGAACGCGGTCAGGGCGACCGGCGGTGCGTCGAACGCGCTGTCCGCGTCGTCGGAATCCGCGACGTCGAACTCGTCCTCCGCCGAATCGATCACGTTCTGCACGGTGGAGACTTCCCCCAGATTCGACACAGGCCGAGTCCTTTCAGTGTTCTTCGAGCCAGCGGTGTTCGAGCCAGCGGTGTTCGAGCCCGAGCCGACAGCCGAGCAGATTCGACCCAGGAGGGCCGAGAGCAATCCAGAAAGTTCGGCGTCCAAGCGAGCACCAACGAATCACATCGATGTGATTACACAGGTGTGTCCCGCGTCGCGTCAAGCGCCATGCGTGCTATCAGGCGTTTTTCCTGCCGCACACTGGAGGTATGACCGGATCTCTGAGTAAGCAGGCCGCTGGCAGATGGGTGTTCCCGGCCCTGGTCGCCATCGCTGTCGCGGCGGGCTGGGCCGCCGCCACCAACACGGCGCCGATCGGTGTCTGGATCTTCGTCCTGGTGCTGGCGGGCTGGGTGATCACACTCTGCTTCCACGAGTTCGCGCACGCGGCCACCGCACTCGCGGGCGGTGATTCCTCCGTCCGCGCAAGGGGTTACCTGACGCTGAACCCCTTCCGCTACCTCAACGCCGCGTACAGCATCGTCATCCCGGTGGTGATCCTGGCGATCGGGGGCATTCCCCTGCCCGGTGGCGCCGTGCTCATCGAGAACCACCGACTGCGCACCAGACTCTGGTCCAGTTTGGTATCACTGGCGGGCCCGGCCACCAACCTCGTCCTCGGCATACTGCTGGTTTTCATCACCAGAGCGCTACCGGTGGAGTTCACGAACGGGGTGTTCGACCCGAACGGGTTATATCAGGCTCTTTCGTTCCTGGCTCTGCTGCAATTCGTGACGGCCATCCTGAACATTCTGCCGGTGCCCGGTTTCGACGGGTTCGGGGTGATCGAGCCATACCTGTCCGCCTCGACGCGCCGGTCCATCGCCCCGATCCGCCCCTGGGCACCGCTGGTCGTCTTCGTGATCCTGTTCTCGATCCCGAACGCCAGCTTCTACCTGTTCAAGCCGGCCTACTGGCTGATGGATCTTTTCGGCACGCTTCCCATCAGGGTCGCGGCCGGTATCGGCGCCGGCGCGTTCCGGTTCTGGCAGTAGCCTCGGCCTGCTGGACCGACCCGTCGCCCAACAGTGGCAGGATCGCTCGGGTGAAGATCACTGTGCTCAGCGGCGGTGTCGGCGGGGCGAAGTTCCTGCTGGGCGTCAAGGCTTTCGTCGGTCTGGACCCGTTCGGCGGTGCCGGTACCGATCCCGTGACCGGCGAGGCCGCGACGCCTGACGTGACGGCAATCGTCAACAACGGCGACGACATCCGGTTGCACGGGCTGCAGGTCTGCCCGGACCTGGATTCCTGCCTCTACACGCTGTCCGGCGTGGCCGACACTGTCCGAGGGTGGGGGCGGCTCGACGAAACCTGGACCGCGGCAGCCGAACTCGCCTCGTACGGCGCCGAGGCACCGTGGTTCTCCCTCGGCGACAAGGACATCGCCACCCACCTGGTCCGCACGCGGATGCTGGATGCCGGATATCCGCTGTCGGCCGTCACAGCGGCCCTCGGCGCGAAGTGGCAACCGGGGGTGACGTTGCTGCCGATGTCCGACCAACGGATCGAGACCCACGTGGTGGTCAGCGATCCGGCGTTCGAGCCGGGGCCCGGCAGCACCGCCGGTGCGCCAGATGTCGCGCTGCACTTCCAGGAGTGGTGGACGCGTTATCGGGCCGGCATTCCGGCCAAGCGTTTCGTGTTCGTCGGCGCGGAGGAGGCTCGGCCGGGAGCGGGTGTACTCGAGGCACTCGCCACGGCCGATCTGATCCTGGTGGCACCCTCCAATCCGGTGGTCTCGATCGGACCGATCCTGGCCGTGCCCGGTCTCCGCGAGGCACTACTGGCCGCACCCGCCAGGATCGTCGGCGTCTCCCCGCTGATCGCCGGCAAACCGCTGCGCGGGCACGCCGATGCCTGCCTGGCCGCCATCGATGTCGAGTGCAGCGCCCAGGGCGTGGGGCGGCACTACGGGGCCAGGTCGGAGGGTGGACTGCTGGACGGCTTCCTCGTCGCCGAGGGTGAGGACGTGCAGATCCCCGGCGTCCGGGTGGCGGAGGCTCCCCTGCTGATGATGGACCCGCAAGCCACCGCCGCGATGGTGGCGGCGTGCCTGGAGCTGTCCCGATGAACGGGCCGACTAGCGATGCCGCTGCGATCCCCGACGGTGCGGCGGCGGCGCCGGCCGGGCTGCAGGTGATGCCCGTCCACGGACTTCCTGACTTCCGCCCGGGTGACGACCTGGCCGGGTCGATAGCCGCAGCCGCGCCCTGGATCATCGACGGCGACGTCCTGGTGGTGACGTCGAAGGCGGTGTCCAAGTGCGAGGGGGCGCTGGTCCCCTCCCCGACCGATCCGGTCGCACGTGAGCAGTTCCGTCGGGACCTGATCGACGCCCACACGGTCCGGCTGGTCGCTCAGATGGGCCGGACGAAGATCGTCCAGAACCGGTTGGGCATCATCGCGGCCGCGGCCGGTATCGATGCCTCGAACGTGCGGCTGGACGAGATCGCGCTGCTGCCCGATGATCCGGACGCCTCCGCGTCGGGCATCGTCGCGGCGTTCGCGCAGCGCGGCCTGCGGATCGGTGTGATCATCACGGACACGCAGGGCCGCGCCTGGCGCAACGGCGTCACCGACGTGGCGATCGGCGCTGCGGGAGTGCAGGTACTGGAGGACCACCGCGGCGGGGTGGACGCGTTCGGCAACGAGTTGGTCGTCACGCAGGTCGGGCTCGGTGACGAGATCGCCGCGGCCGGCGACCTGGTCAAGGGCAAACTCGCGGGCGTGCCGGTGGCCGTGGTCCGCGGGCTCGACGGCCCGGAATCCTGCGATGCCTCCGCCGCGCGCACCCTGCTCCGCCCGTACGAGGAGGACCTGTTCCGGCTCGGCACGGATCTGTCGGTGGCGCAAGGGCGCCGCGAGGCGGTGCTGCTGCGCCGGACGGTGCGGACGTTCACCGGCGCTCCGGTGGACCCGGCGGTGCTGGGGCGATGCGTCGGCATCGCCCTGACCGCACCGGCGCCGCACCACACCCGGCCGGTCCGCTTCGTCCTGCTCCGCGAGCATCGCCGGTCGATGCTGGAATCCATGCTGGCCGAGTGGGAGGCCGACCTCTCGTCAGACGGTTGGCCGCAGGACCGCATCGACCGGCGGACCGCCCGGGGCCAGATCCTCGACCAGGCCACCGAGATCGTCATCCCGTTCGTCACCGGCGACGGTCGTCACGACTATCCCGACGAGCGACGCCGCCAGGCCGAAAGAACGATGTTCACGGTGGCCGGCGGGGCCGCCGTGCAGGCCCTGCTGGTCGCACTCGCCGCTGAAGGCCTCGGATCGGCGTGGATCTCCTCGACGATCTTCGCGCCGGTCGTCGTGCGGTCCGTGCTGGACCTGCCGTCGCACTGGGAACCGTTGGGCGCCATCGCCATCGGCCACCCGCACGATCCCATGGCTCCCCGGCCGCCGGCCGAGGTGGCCGACGCTCTGATCGTCCGGTAATCCAGGCTTCCGGAGGGCGATGGTGCTTCGGGTACGTCCCTGACAGCAGGTAACGCCGTCGGTACGGCGATTCATCGCGGCCCGAACGCCATGGGGCGAACGCGTTACCTGCTGTCAGCGTCCGACCCTGGGTCGTCTGCCGATGCAGACTCCGCCCGCGCTGCGGCCGACTCAGGACGGAGCGGAGAAACGAACACCGTTGGCCGGGATCTCGATCCCCGGCCAGACCCGCAGGCCGCCCAGCAACTCGCATCCGGCGCCGACCACGGCCGCGTCGCCGATCACCGCGTCGCTGACGACGGCTCCGGCGCCGATGACGGCCCCGTGGCCGATCACCGAGCGGACGATCTTGGCGCCCTCGCCGATGTCGGCGCCGTCGAACACGATGGATCCATCAACACTCGCACCGGCAGCAACTTTGACGTTGCGGCCCAGAGTGGTGCCGCCACCGACCACCGCGTCGGAGGCGACGACGGCGCCGTCCAACACGAGCAGGTCGGCCGCCGGCTGAGGAAGCGCGTCGGTCGGGGCGAGACCGCGCACCAGATCGGCCGACCCCTGGACGAACGCCGCCGGAGTGCCCAGATCGAGCCAGTAGCTGGTGTCGATGTGGCCCATCACCTTCGCACCCGATGCCAGCAGGCCGGGGAAGGTCTCGCGCTCTACGGAGACGACCGTGTCAGCGGCGATGTCAGCGATCACGCTGCGCTTGAACACGTAGCAACCGGCGTTGATCTGGTCGGTGGGCGGGGTCTCGGTCTTCTCCAGGAAGGCCTCCACCCGGCCGTCGGGGTCGGTCGGGACACACCCGAACGCCCGCGGATCGGCCACCTTGACCAAGTGCAGGGTGACGTCGGCGGAGTTGTCGCGGTGGGTCGCGAGCAGTCCGTTGAGATTCACTCCGGAGAGGATGTCGCCGTTGAACACCATGACATCGGTCCCGCGGAGCTTCTCATAGACATTGCGGATCGCCCCGCCCGTACCGAGAGGCTGTTGCTCGACGACGTACTCGATCTCCAGGCCGAAGGCCGACCCGTCGCCGAAATAATCGGTGAAGGTTTCCGCCTTGTAGGACGTACCGAGCACCACATGGGTGATACCCGCCTGGCGGATGCGGGACAGGAGATGCTCCAGGAACGGCACCCCGGCCGTCGGCAGCATCGGTTTCGGCGCGGAAAGAGTCAGCGGCCGCAGCCGGGTGCCCTGCCCACCGACCAGAACCACCGCGTCGACGTCCTTGGCCTTTTCCATCGTTCTCCTCGTTCAGCAGTCAGGGTGTGTCTGTCAGATGCGGCGGCCAAATAGGGCGGCAGTCCCGATGACTTTCCGACCGCCTGGACGCCCGCCGGAGTCCGGCGTCGGTCTCATGCTCTGGCGAATAGTACGGTCCACCCGCGTCCGGGACCGATCGATCTGCTGAGACTCGGGGCACTCTACGTCGATGCAGCACCGGCCGAAACGGAAAAATTCACCCGTTGGGGCAGGCTGCAGGCCGCCGCAGCGACGGTCGGCGACGCAGCGGACCCATCAGGGCAGACATACCCGTGAACGCCGCCCCGAGCCAGGTTCCGTCCTTAGCATGACAGGACATGATCATGCTTCGAGCGGGGGAATCGGTGGACGAGTACCGCAGGACGGCACGCGCGGGACGCACCTGGAGGGTGCCCGCGGCGACCGCCGTCGCGCTGCTGCTCCTCAACGTCCTGACCGTGAGGCCGGCGACAGCAGCGGTGCCGGTCCGGGTCGATTCGGCCGCCATTTCGGCCGGCGCGGCCGCCGCTTCGGCCGGCGCGGCCGCCACTCCGGCCGGCGCGGCCGCCGCGCCGGTGAGGATCGGCGTCTTCCGGGTGGCCGACCCGCAGGTCATCAACGGTTATGCCCGAATCGTCTACTACCTACGGAACGTGCCACGCGGTGCCGGCGCCCAGTTGGAGGTCTCGCCCGCCGGGTCCGGCCGGTGGCAACTCATCGGAAACGTCCCGGGGCCCAACGAGGTCGGTACCAGCGCGCTCTTCCGTACGCCGCCGATCGGGGTGTTCTCGACCAGGCTAGTGGTGCGGATCGGCAGTCGGGTGCTCGCGGTATCGCCATCGCGATCCTTCCGGGTCTATGCGGCCCTACCGGCCGAGTCGGTCTACCGGAGCATCGGCCAGAACTCCACGGTGAAGACGGCGACGATTGGCTCTGCATATTTGCGCTACATCGACTACACGGGATTCGCCTCGAACACCATGTCGGTGGACCACTCGACCTGTCGCAGCGTGACCGTGTCGGGCGGCAATTCCGGCACCCGGCACTCGGCGAACGTCCGGGTCAGCCAACAGGGCACGGCTCCCACCCTGCTCACCATCCAGCCACAGGCGATCTCTTCCGCGCGTGTTCCGCTGAGCGGTCTGGCCCTGACCATCACGCTGGAGCCGAGCGACGACTACCTCTACTTCTATGCCTATTTCTCCTGCTATACCTCGACCGGACAGTGACTCGCGGCTGATCGAACCAACGGGAGTTCGGGCCTGCGAGCGGAGCGGACCCGCAGGGGTTCCGCTCGTGGTTTGCTTTAGGTCTTTTCCGAATGGCCGATGCGGAGGTTGTCAAGGGTTATGCCAAGGTCGTCTACTACCCCCGCAATGTTCTGCGCGGGACCGACGTTCAATTGGAGCGCACGTTCGGGGTAGCCAGCGCCCGTGGAGCCGTCGGAGGCAAGAATTTGGAAACACGTCGAGTCGGCCGCCTATGCTGAGACCAACACCGTGTCCTGGACTCAGACCACCTGTCGCAGTGTCACACTCTTCGGCGTCGATAGTGACGAGGTCAACATCGCGCGCATCAGCGTTGTACAGGACAACAACCAGGAATATGTTATGGACCGTCCACCCCAGGGCGCAGTATCAGCCTATGATTCGCTCGATGGAAACGCACTGGACAAATTTCTGGCGCCTACCTATTGTCGATATGGTTTCTCCACCATGTACTGCTACGCCTACTTCAGCGGCTACTCGACGACAGGTCAGTGGCCTGGACGGTATGATCAACAGATCGGGGCCGGTTGGCATCGTCCGGCCGCACCACATCGCCCGAGGCGCTGTGACGGCAGGTATCCAACGGTCACGCTCCGCAAGGTTATTGACCCTCGCCCGGTGAGACCATGCGGCAGGTGTGACACATCCCCCCGTTCAGCGCAATGGGTTGCTGCCAAACCGACTCCAATTGGCCGTTCCTACCCTCAAGAGTGGTCCGAGTCCTTAGGGGTTCCGTTTGGAGCGGTTTGTCCCTAGAGTGACGGAACTTGTTCGCATCGCGTAGGGGGAGAATCACATGAAGAGACTCATCGGCTCGGGCAATTCCGGACTACGACGAAAGCTTGCTATTGGCGCACTCGGACTCGCGCTTTCTGCAGGGACGGTGCTGGCTGCACCTGCTGCGTCAGCTGGTCCGGCCATTTCAAGTACGACTGCTGCAAATTTGGCCTCGACGGCCGCAGCGGTGAGCTTCGGCGTGTTCCGGATGGCCGACCCGCAGGTCGTCAACGGATACGCGAAGGTCGTCTACTACCTCCGCAATGTTCCGCGCGGCGCTGGCGTGCAGTTGCAGCGCACGTTCGGGACCGCCAACGCCTGGGGCACCGTCGGCAACGTGGCGGCCACCAACAACGTTGGTCTTACGGCGATTTTCAAAACGCCGCCGATCGGCACCTTCTACGCGCGACTGGTGGTCCGCATTGGAGCCCGCGTACTGGCTGTTTCGCCGGCGGTGCTGTTCCACGTCTACTCAGCAATTACGGCTGAGGCCGTATACGGCCACACTAGCTCAACAACAACAATTGGCTCGAATCTCTTTCGCTACATTGATGTATATGGCAATGGAAGCGGCGTCTCGCTCAGCCAGAACTACTCGACCTGTCGATCAGTGACCGTCATTGCTGGGAAGAGTGCCACCAGTCAAACTCAGCCCGGGCAGATTCAGGTCGTTCAGGAGGACGCAGACGCAGCAACGCTTAATGTCGCAGCCGACAGAACGGCGACTAAGCGAGTCGCCCTGACCGGTCACGCTTACCAGATCAATATTGTCGATCCCGGCGGAGACGACAGCTACACCTACCTATACGCATACTTCAGCTGCTTCACGGCGAACGGGCAGTAGCAACACTGCTGTTTCGACAGAACCAACGCGTCTGGCGCGTCGGTCAAGCCGCCGTGCCAGACGCGTCCAGCCACACCGCTACTTTCTGCGGGCCCTGGCTGGGCTCAGTTGATGCCCGCCTCACCTCAGGTTGGCTACAGTACGACGATGGACAGCGAAGGATCCGGGTCGCTGGCACGAGCGCATTCGGTGTCCGTGGTGGTGCCCGTCTACCAGGGTGAGCGGACCCTCGGCGCCTTGCTCGCGGAGATCGCGCCGCTTACGCAGGCGTACTCCAGCCCGGCCGGTCATCGCCTCCACGTGGCCGAGGTGCTGCTGGTCCACGACAACGGCCCCGACGCGTCCGCCGCGGTCATTCGTCAGCTCGCGCTGGTCTACCCGTTCGTCCGGCCCATTTGGCTGAGCCGCAACTTCGGCCAACATCCGGCCACGCTCGCCGGGATGGCCTCGTCCGGGAGCGACTGGATCGTCACCCTGGACGAGGACGGCCAGCACGATCCGGCCTTCATCGGTTCCATGCTCGACGTGGCCATGACGGAGCTCGCCGATGTCGTCTACGCCCACCCGACCAACGAGCCGCCCCACGGCGTCGTGCGCAATCTCGCGTCCCGGACGTCGAAACGGCTGCTGCGCCTCTCGACCAGCGACGTCAACGCCACCGAGTTCCAGAGCTTCCGCCTGGTACTCGGCGAGATCGGCCGCAGCGTGGCCGCCTACGCCGGTGCCGGGGTCTACCTGGACGTGGCATTGGCCTGGGTCGCGCGCAAAGTGGCGACCGCGCCGATCGTCCTGCGCGAAGAGGGCAGCCGCCCGTCCGGCTACTCCTTGCGGTCCCTGACGTCCCACTTCTGGCGCATGGTGCTGTCCAGTGGCACCCGGGCCTTGCGCCTGGTGAGCCTGCTCGGCATCGTGTTCGCCGTCGGCGGTTTCCTGCTGGCCCTCTACTTCCTGATCGCGGCGTCGTTCTGGGACGTCTCGACGCCGCAAGGGTGGCCGTCGCTGATGGTCGCGCTGCTGGTTTGCAGCGGCGCCATCCTTTTCTCGCTCGGGATCATCGCCGAGTACATCGGTGTCGCGGTGAACATGGCGATGGGCAAGCCGCTCTACCTGATCGTCAGCGATCCCGGCGACGGGCCGATGGGCCGCGCGATGCCCACTCTGCCGGTCCACCCTGGCCAGCACACACCCGGTCAAACACCTTTCGCACCACCCGCTCTCCCGACGGTGCAGGCAACGGTGACCGACCCTGCACCTCAGGCTCCCGACCTGGGAGCGTCGGCGACGGTGACCGTTCCGCCCATCCGACCGTGAGCCCCTCGACGGTCAGAGTCCCTTCGGGCGACGCCGGAAACGGCCGGCCGGCACCCGTCACCTGGGTGATCGGCGCCGGCGGTCTGCTCGGCAAGGCCCTCACCAACACCCTGGAACACCGCCCCGGCACCGTGCTCACCAGTCCGATCGCCTGGACCACCCGTCAGGCCAGAGCTGATCTGGTCGACGGACTCGACCGCCTCGCCGCTGCGGTCCGATCCCTTCCCGACCGCGGATCCAGCGTCGATGGGCCCGCCCCCTGGCGGATCGCCTGGTCTGCCGGCGCCGGCGTCACCGGGACCACGGACGCCATCCTGGCCGAAGAGGTCGCCACCCTCGAGGACTTCCTCACCGAGATCGCCTCGCGACGCGATCTCGGTACCGGCACGGTGTTCCTGTCCTCCTCCGCCGGTGGTCTGCATGCCGGCGGAAACGCCGGCCGACCCTATGACGAACGGGATGTCCCGGTCCCGATCTCGGCCTACGGACGGGCCAAGCTCGCCGGCGAGCGGGTGGCGACGGACTTCGCCGCGGCCACCGGGCACCGGATGCGCATCGGCCGCATGTCGAATCTCTACGGTCCGGGTCAGAACCTGTCGAAGGGTCAGGGGTTGATCTCGCACCTGTGCCGGGGAAACCTGACGCGACAACCTATCTCGGTCTACGTGTCGCTCGACACCATCCGCGACTACCTGTTCGTCACCGACTGCGCGTCGATGGTCGCGGACATGCTCGACCATGACGCCGCTCATGAAGATCACGGCGACCAGCGCACTGTCGTCAAGATCCTGGCGTCGCAGCAGGGCACCACCATCGCAGCGCTGGTGGCCGTCTGCCGGCAGGTCTTCAAACGGTCCCCCCGGCTGGTGCTGGGCAGTTCGGTCAACGCCATGCTGCAGGTCAAGGACCTGCGGTTCCGGTCCGTCGTCTGGCCCGAACTCGACCGTCGGACCCTGACCACCTTGCCGGCCGGAATCGCCGCCACCGCCGCCGGAATGCTGCGAACCGCACAGACGGCGTCGCGGTAGCGCCGGTGGATCGTTCGGTAGGCCGGCGCGCGATCGATCGGGTTCGGCGATCGGATCTGGGGATCTACACTGCCAGCGGCGTGGTCACGGCGGTGCTGCTGACGTTCATGATGCGGCTCTGGCGGGCCAGCCTGTCCTCGCCCTTCTACTACTCCGGTGACGCCGTCGGCAGCGCCGAGTACTTCAAGAGCGTGATGGAAACCGGTTGGTACGAATACCAACCCGCGCTCGGCGCGCCGTACGGCCAGCACTACCACGACTTTCCGTTCTCGGACGACCTGAATCCTGTGATGGCCAAGGTTCTCGGGTTCCTGGCGGGGAACTGGGCGGTCGCGTTCAATCTGTACTACCTGCTCGGATTCCTGCTCTGCGCGCTGACCGCGGTCTGGTTCCTGCGGGTCTGCGGGCTGTCGCCGTGGATGACGGTGACGATGTCCGTGCTCTTCGCGCTCGCTCCGTACCACTTCATCCGGAACGAGGGACACCTGTTCCTGGCCTCGTACTACTGCGTCCCGCTCGCACTGGTCGTGCTGGTGCGAGCGGCGCGGGGCGAGAGGCTGTGGGGCGTGCGGGCGCTCACCTCCACCTGGGCGACGGCCCGGCGGCGGCCCGCCCAGTTGTTGGGCCTGCTCACCGGGCGCGGGGCCGGCACCGTGTTGATCCTGGTGCTCGTCACCTACAGCGGCGCCTACTACGGGTTGTTCACCGCGCTGCTGCTGGCCCCGATCGGCCTGCTGACCTGGGTCCGGAGCCGGAACGGACGACGGTTCCTCGGCGCTGTCGCGGCCGGAGCCGTGCTGGCCGCGACGTTCGTCCTCGCGTTGCTTCCGGACCTGATCTACCAGCTGGTGACCGGTAGCGACGGGACGGCGCTGGTCCGGACCCCCATCGCAGCGGAGGTCTATGCCTTCAAGTTCACGTCGCTGATCCTGCCGGCGCCGGGCCATCCGATTCCATGGTTGGCGCAGGCGCGGAGCATCTACGACAACCACTACCCGCTCCCCAGCGAGGAGCCCGCGCTCGGCCTGGTGGCCGCGATCGGCTTCGTCATGCTGCTGCTCCTGGCTCTACTGGCGCTGACCGGGACCGTCCGCCGGACGCCGACCGCCGCCCAGGAGGCCAGAAGAACTACCTTGCAGAGCCTTTCCGCGCTGACCTGGATCGCATTCATGTGGGGCACCGTCGGCGGGCTCGGCACAGTGCTCTCGTTCGTCACGGCGAGCGTGCGCGGCTGGAACCGGATCGCGATCTTCATTGCGCTATTCGCGCTCGCAGCGCTGGGACTGGCCCTCGAAGGGTTGGCTGCCCGATGGTCGGCCCGGCGGTCAGGGCGGTCCCTGCGCACCGAGCGCACCGAGCACACCGGGGACCGGGGACCGGACCGCTCCATGACACAGCAACCCGCGCGGTGGGTTGCTGCACTTGCCGTCGTGGTGCTCCTCGTCGGTGCCGGCGATCAGACGATCAGCGACACCGTCCCGCCCTATCGCGCCACCCAGGCGGCCTTCGAGTCCGACGGCGTGTTCGTCGACGCGTTGCAGGCGCGCTTGCCGGGCGGGACAATGCTATTCCAGCTGCCCTACCAGGCCTTTCCCGAGGGGAACACCTCGAACGGCCTACCCGAGAGCGACCAGATCAAGCTGTACCTGCACTCCAGCACACTCCGGTGGTCCGCCGCCGGGATCAAGGGCCGCCCGCAGTCGGACTGGCCATCGAAGGTCGCGACCCAGACACCGGCCACGATGACACGCAATCTGGCCGCCATCGGCTTCGCCGGGATCGTCGTCCATCGGGCGGCGCTGAAGGATCACGGGAAAGCGATGGAGGCGTCACTCCGCACCCTGCTCGGCAAGCCGTCGCTCGTCAGCCCGGACGGTAGCTGGAGCTTCCTGTCGCTGACGCCGGCAATCGCCGCCCTGGACGCCACCACCACCCCGGCACAACGGGTCGCGATCGCGCAGGCCATCACCCACCTTCCGCCCGGCACCAACTGATTCCTGACGGCAGACACCCCGGCCGCGCATACAGTTCTGCCCGAAAACGGCCCCGGACGCCCGTTTTCGGGTGATTCGGTATGCGCCGGGCACTTCTGTATGCGCACCGGGGGGCTGGGGGGCAGGACCAGGGGGCAGGGGCGAGGGGCGGAGAGGGTCAGATGCCCATGCGGCGGCGGAGCCAGATGTAGGCGGCGCGGCGTTTCCAGGCCATCAGGGTGGCTCTGGCGTCGCCGAGGCGGACGTCCCAGCCGCTGAGCAGGCCCTCGTGCTCGGACCGCAGCATCGCGTGGAACGCCCTGGCGTGCTCCGACTGCTCGCGGGACAGCGAGACGCTCCACTGCTGCGCGCTGATCCGGAATCCGGCGAGCGGTCGCCGCACGGCCACCATCGGCCCGTGCAGGAGCACCCGGGAGCAGGTCGCCTGGTCGATCAGGTACGGCGAACGTGAGTCCCAGCCGCCGCTGTCGGCCAGCACCTGGCGACGCATCATCACGCAGGCCGGTTCGCCGAAGACGTTGGTGCCGGCGCGGACCGTGCGGCGGATGGCCGTCAGCCCGTCGACCATGCCGTGCAGATGCTGCACGCCGCGGCCCTGGACGACGGGAACGCCGGTCTCGTCGACGATGTCGCGCTGCGAGGCAACCAGCACCGCCTCTGGGTGCTGGTCGAAGGCGGCCACCTGCTCGGCCAGGCTGGTCGGGTAGAGCAGGTCGTCGCCGCAGACCAGTTTGATGAGCTCACCCCTGGCCTCGTCGGTGACGGCCGTCCAGTTCGCCGGCGCACCGCCCCCGGCGGGCACCTGCATCAGCCGGATCCGGGGGTCGGAGGCCAACAGTTGCAACTTCTCCCAGGTCCCGTCGGTGGACGAGTGGTCGGAGATGATCAGCTCGAAGTCGGCGTAGGTCTGCGACAGGATCGAATGGATGGCGGCCTCGATGTGCGGACCGTTGTTGTAGGACGGGACGACGACGGACACCCGAGGCGTCACGCCGCTTCTCCGGGCCTGGGCGCCGGGTGACTGGCGCGGTGGTCGGTCTGGTCCGGCGCGGGAACACCGTCGGACTCGGTGCGGCGGAAGGAGAATCCGCGGTGCAGGAAGTAACTGCAGACCACCCAGACGACCGTGAACGCGAGCTGGGCCGGCAGTTCCTTCCACCCGAAGACCTTCGTGAGGATCGGGAGCACGGCGAGGTTCACGCTCACCGGGATGACGTTCACGAGTACGAACCGGGAGAAGTCGCGCAGCACGTGCCCGGACACCCGGAAGACGAACCGGCGGTGCAGGACGAACGCGAACGGGATGGCGATGCACTGCGCGAGCAGCACGGCCACGTCGCCACCCCACAGGTGGATGAACGAGTTGAAGAAGACGAACCCGGCCAGCCCGACTGCCGTGTTCAGACCGCCGACGATGAGGAACGCCACCCGCTGGTCGCGGATCAACCGCAGCAGCGGCCCCGGGGAGTCCGACTCCTCGGCCGACGGCTTCGGGACCTCCGGCAGCGACGGCTCCGGCGACCCGGACGGCAGCGGGCGTCCCGACCGGTCTGCCGGGTCGGGCCGTTGCGAGGGATCCAGCCGCGGGTGGCTCGCCATCAGGCCTGCAGGTCGGTGTCGACCATCGCCGCGACGATCTCGTCGAAGGCCAGCGTCGGCGCCCAACCGAGTTCGGCGCGGGCCCGGCTGGAGTCGCCGGTCAGCTCCACGGCGTCGACCGGGCGGACGAAAGCCGGGTCGACCCGCACGTACCGCTCCCAGTCGGTGATGCCGGCGTGGGTGAACGCGGCGGCGACGAACTCCGACACCGAGTGCGACACGCCGGTGGCGATCACGTAGTCCGAGGCCACGTCATGACGGGCCGCCCTGACCATCGCGTCGACGTAGTCAGGGGCCCAGCCCCAGTCACGGCGGGCGTCCAGGTTGCCCAGCGCCAGTTCGTCGGCCTCGCCGCGGGCGATCAGCGCGGCGGTCCTGGTGATCTTGCGGGTGACGAATGCCGTCGGGCGGCGTGGTGACTCGTGGTTGTAGAGGATCGCCGAGACCGCGTGCAGACCACGACCGCGGTAGACGCCGACCATGTGGTGCGCATAGGCCTTCGCCGCGCCGTAGGGCGAGACCGGTGCGATCGGCGCCGATTCGTCCTGTGGGCTGATCACCGGATTGCCGAAGATCTCCGCGCTGGCGGCCTGGACCACCCGGACCGAGCTGCCGCGCGCCTCCGACAACTCCCACGCCGCCTGCAGCACTGCCGCCACCGCGAGGCCCGAGACCTCGCCGGTGGCAACGGGTTCAGCCCACGACTTCGCGACAGAGGAGATACCGGCGAGGTTGTAGATCTCGTCCGGTGCGATCTCCTTGATCAGCGCGGTGAGTGCAGGGGTGTCCGTCAGGTCGGCGATGTGCAGATGGGCGGCGCCCAGCTGCGGGCCAGTGCCGTCCGACGAGGGCGCCGGTCGGTCCTGCTCCCGGACCAACCCGTGCACCTCGTCACCGGCCGCGAGCAGTTGCTCGGCCAGGTACCCGCCGTCCTGGCCGGACAGTCCGGTGATGAAGACCTTCCCCATGCCGTCGGGCTACTTGCCCGACAGCGCGCGCTGCTGCGCAAGATCGTTGTCGACCATCATGTGCACCAGCTCGGTGAACGAGACCTTGGGCGTCCAACCGAGTTTGTCCTTCGCCTTGCTGGCGTCGCCGATCAGCAGATCGACCTCGGCCGGCCGGAAGAACTTGGGGTCGACGAAGACGTAGGAGGACCAGTCCTCGATGCCGACCCGGGCGAACGCGATGTCCAGGAGCTCGCGGATCGAGTGCGTCTCACCGGTGGAGATGACGTAGTCGTCGGCCTCGTCCGCCTGCAGCATCCGCCACATGGCCTCGACGTAGTCGCCGGCAAAACCCCAGTCGCGCTTGGCATCCAGGTTACCCAGCGACAGCTTGTCCTGCAGGCCGAGGCTGATCCGGGCGACCGCCTGGGTGACCTTGCGGGTGACGAACTCGCTGCCACGCCGCGGCGACTCGTGGTTGAACAGGATGCCGGAGCTGGCATGCATGCCGTAGGACTCGCGGTAGTTGATCGTCATGTAGTGGCCGTAGACCTTGGCGACGCCGTAGGGCGAGCGCGGCCACAGCAGGGTCGACTCGCTCTGCGGGACGTGCTGGACCTTGCCGAACATCTCCGAGGACGACGCCTGGTAGAAACGCACCTTCGAGACGTCGTCGCCCGCGTAGAGGCGGGTGGCCTCGAGCATGTTGAGCACGCCGATCCCGGTGACGTCGCTGGTCAGCGCTGCGTTCTCCCACGAGTACGCGACGAAGGAGATGGCGCCGAGGTTGTAGACCTCGTCGGGCTTCGCGACGTTGTAGGCGCGGATCAGGCTGGACAGGTCGGTGATGTCGCCGGTCAGCAGGGTGACGCCGGGCAGCTCCTGCTCGACGAGCGCGCGCTTGGGGTTGTTCTGCCCCCGGATCAGCCCGAACACCTCATATCCCTTGGACAGCAGCAGTTCGGCCAGGTAGAGGCCATCCTGTCCGGTGATTCCGGTGATGAGGGCGCGAGGCATGGATCTCCTTCTCGTGGAGTGACAGTGGTGTCGGTTCGTGTTCGGGGGACATCGTAACCATCTTCAGGGCCCCGACCGGCCCGGACACTGCCGCGGTCACCGCCGGGCCGGGCCGGGCCGCGCGCGGGGCGAGCCTCGCGGCGACGAGGTCACGATATGATCCGACGCCGGTGCCTGCACCGGCCGCGGCCGAGTCCGCGAAGCTCCGGCACCATCCGCAGAAGATCACCACCACACGTGGATCAGTACTTCCGACAGCACGAATCGAGAGGACTCCGATGGCTTCGAATCGCCCGGCCACGAAGGGTCGTTCGGCCGCGGATCCCGCCGACGCGGCGGCGATGTCGTTGATGGCCAGGATCGCCGAGCGCGCCGGGTCCGTGCGCGCTCTCGTCCGTCGGACCCCGCCGCCACCGCCGGCGCCCGCCCCCGGAGCCGGGGTCACGACGGCCCAGCTGGTGAACGCCCGCCTGCTGCTGTCCGAGCAGAACATCGTCGGTCCGACCCGGATGCGCTTCGCCAAGCGACTGCTGATGCGGTCGTCCCGGCTGTACACGCACAAATTGGTGCGGGCCGGCCAGGACCTCGCCGACGCGATCGAGATGCTCGAGATCACGCACGGTCGGGCCCTCGGCGAGATGCGGAACCAGCTGGACACGGGCTCGGCGTCCGGCAACGCCAGCATGGTCGACCGGGTCGCCAAGCTGGAGCTCGACCTCGGGCGGCTGAGCAACAGCCTGCACGCCCAGCTGACGAGCGTCGAGCTCGGTGTCGACGACGTCGCCGAGAGCGTCGAGAAGGTCACCGAGAACGTGGCCGGCAGTGTCGGCGGACTCACCGAACTCATCGCGCAGACGACGGCCTCGCTCAAGGAGGACGACCACGCGATGCACGAGAACGCCCGCGGTCTGGACGTCCGGCTGTCGGCCATGGAGCGCACCGCTCTGCACGATCGCAGCGAACTGCACCGCACCAGGACACTCGTCAGCCGGCTCGTCCGGACGGCATCGGCGCAGATCGGCACGCCCCCCGGGATCACGCAGGACGCAGTGCCCTCAGCCCTGAAGGCCGGCCCCGTGCTCGAGCCGGGCATCCCGGCGACGCTGGACGACTCGACCTACGTCGACTTCGAGCACCGTTTCCGCGGCACCCGTGACGAGATCCGCGCCCGCCAGCAGGATGCGGTGCCGTTCGTATCCGGTTTCGCCGGCAGTACCTCGCCGGTGCTCGACCTCGGCTGCGGACGCGGCGAATGGCTCGACCTGCTCGACGAGCTGAGCGTCAAGGCGTACGGCGTCGACTCGAACACGGCCATGGTCGCCGAGGCCCTGGACGCCGGTCTCGACGCGCGGGTCGGCGACGCGCTCGCGCACCTGGAGCAGCTGCCGGAATCGAGTCTGCAGGCCGTCACCGCGTTCCAGTTCGTCGAGCACATCCCGATGGACGTGCTGGTCAGGCTGCTGGACAGCGCCCTGCTCGCCCTCCGACCCGGTGGAGTGCTGCTGCTCGAGACGCCCAACCCGACCAACCTCATCGTCGGTGCGGCCAACTTCTACCTCGACCCGACGCACCTGCGGGTGCTGCACCCGGACTTCCTCGCCTTCCTGGTGGAGTCCCGCGGCTTCGTCGACGTGGAGGTCCACTACGTCCACCCCGTCATCGAGGATTCGGTGCTGAAGGAGGGCGACCCGGAGAACGGGGAGGCCGACGCCAGGCTGAGCCGGGTGGTCCGCAACGTGGAATGGGCGCTCTTCGGTCCGCAGGACTACCTGGTGCATGCGCGCCGCGCCGAGGTCGCCTGATGAAGATCGGGATCGTCAAGCCCGATTGGCGGATTCGTGGCGGCTTCGAGAAGGTGCTCGGCGTCATCGAGCAGGACCTGATCGACGCCGGCCACGAGATCCGCTGGTTCCAGATCGACGTCCCGACCGTGCCGCGCCACCCGTTCGACACCGAGGTCCCCCCGGAGAGCTGGGACCGCGCACCGGAGTGGTTCAGCCACCTCGCCCTGCTCGAGGCGTTCCGCAACCTGGACGTCTCGTGGGCCGACATGGTGATCTCCACCCAGCCGCCGTCGTACGCGGTCCAGCACCCCCGGCTGCTGGCGCTGTTCTACCACCACGCGCGCGCCTTCTACGACCTCGAGGACGTCTGGATCCGCGCCGGTCACGCGCCGAAACAGTTGCACACCAAGGCTTCTGCCCTGCTCCGCGAGGCCGAGGCGCAGGACTTCGCCGGGGTCACCCACTTCCTGGCCGGCTCCGAGCGGGCCATCGAGCGGTTGCACCGGTTCCAGGGCCCTGACGTGCCCGTCAGCCTGTACCAGGCCGCCGGCCCGACCATGTCGGAGGATGCCGGGGCCGACGACGCGCCGGAGGGCAGATTCGAGCACGTCCTCTGCGTCAGCCGTCACGAGTTCACCAAGCGAACCGAGCTGGCCGTGCTCGGTATCGCCGCGGCAGCGGGGGCCACCGGTGTCCTGGTCGGCGACGGCGGGCGGCTGCCGTTCGTCCGCCAGTTGGCCGGCGAACTGGCCGCCGGACTCGACCCACACGGTCTCGCCGACGAGGACATCTGGCTGAACTCCGGCATCCCCGACGGACCCGCCGAGGGCGAACACCCGCGTATCGACATCGCCGGCCGGGTCGACGACGACACCCTCGCCGACCTGTACCGGAACGCGTTGTGCGTGCTGGCCCCGGCCTACGACGAGGACGACGGCCTGACGATCGTCGAGGCGATGAGCCACGGCAAACCGGTGATCGTCCTGCGCGACGGCGGCGGGCTGACCGCCCTGGTCCGCCAGGGCGAGAACGGTCTCGTGGTCGACCCGACCCCGGCGGCCATCGCGGCCGCGATCGACCTGCTGTCCGACGAGCCCGCCCTGGCCAGGGCGATGGGCGAGAAGGGCCGGCAGACCGCCCGCGAACGGACGCCGGAAAGGGCAAGGGCCCAACTGCTCTCGGCCGTCGACAAGGTCCAGGCGGGCTGATGCTCGGGATCAAGACAGCCGGTACACCGTGAAGATCGCAATCGTCGCGCCCAGTCCCGTCCCCTTCGATCCCGGTGGGGCCGAGGCCGTCTGGACCGGCCTCTACCGCGAGTTGGCCGACCGGTCCCCGCACGACGTCGAACTGGTCAAGATCCCGGTGCGGGAGCGCACGCTCCCAGAGGTCATGTCGGCCTACGAAGCGTTCACCCACCTCGATCTCGATCACTTCGACCTGGTGATCAGCGGCAAGTACCCGGGCTGGATGGTGTCGCACCCGCAGCACGTCCTCTACCTGCTCCATCCGCTCCGCGGCCTCTACGACAGCTACGGCGCCTTCCACCTGCCGCTCGTCGACACGTCACCGGAGCCGGCGGTGCACCGGCTGGTCGCCGCGGCGGCGGCGCTGCGGTCCCCCGGCGAGCTGCCCGGGTTCTTCGACGCCTGGCGTTCCAGCCTCGCCGAGCTCGGCCCCGATCACCCGTCCCTCGGCCACCCGAGCCCGGTCGGGCGCCTGCTCATCAGGGCGATGGACGCGATGGCGATGCGGCCCGGGGCCATCTCCCGCCACTTCGCCATCTCCCGGACCGTCGCCGACCGTCCCGACTACTTCCCTCCGGGTGTCCACGCCCAGGTCCTCTATCCCCCGTCGGACCTGCAGGGTCTGCGCGAGGCACCCGGTGAGTTCTTCTTCACGGCGAGCCGGCACGACGCGCCGAAACGTCTCGACCTGGTGATCCGCGCGATGGAGCACTACACCGGAACCCGTCAGCTGCTGATCGGCGGGCGCGGCCCGGAATCCGCCCGGCTGGAGGCACTCGCCGCCGGCGATCCGCGCATCCGCTTCGTCGGCCGGCTGTCGCCCGAGGACCTCGTCGACCACTACGCACGAGCCATCGGAGTGCCGTTCATCCCGTTCGACGAGGACCTCGGTCTGGTCACCATCGAGGCGATGACCGCCGGCAAACCCGTGCTCACCAGCTATGACGCCGGTGGGCCGACCGAGTTCGTGATCAACGGCCGGAACGGGTTCATCGTCGATCCGACGCCGCAGGCCCTCGGCAAGGGGCTCCACCTGCTCGAAGAACTCGGCATGGCGCCGGCCACCGCTGCGGCGGCCCACCGTGCCGTTCGGGACATCAGCTGGACGAACGTCGCGACCGATCTGGTCGGGGCACGGACCCGCCGGGACCTGCGCTCGGCCCCGGCGACGCGCAGCGGTCGTCCCCGTCTGGTGGTCACGTCGACGTTCCCCGTCTGGCCGCCGCGCGGGGGTGGACAGCTGCGGATGTACCACCTGTACGGCGCGCTCTCGAAGCGATTCGACATCGACCTGCTCTGTCTGGCAACCCCTTTCACCCCGACTTCGGTCAAGGAGGTGATGCCGGGGATGACGGAGTACGTCGTCGCGCGGTCCGAGGACCACCACGCGCAGGAGCTGGTCCTCTCCTCCGGCGTGGCCATGCCGGTGACCGACATGGTCGCCGGCCGGTTGGTCCCGCGCACGCCGGAATACATGATGCTGCTGGAGCAGTCGCTGAAGGGTGCGAGCGGCGTCCTGCTGGCCGACCCCTTCCTCAACCCGGCCGTCGAACTCCTCCGGACCGACCTGCCGGTGATCTACGACGCGTTCAACTGCGAGTACGTCCTCAAGTCCCAGATGCTGCCGCTCAACGCCGCCGGGGACGCGATGCGGGCCGAGGTGCTGGAGGTCGAGGGCAACGCCTGCCGCGACGCCGACCTGATCATGACGGTCTCCGACCAGGACCGGCAGAGCCTGCGGGATCTCTACGGCACCGACGAGAACAAATTCCTGCTGGTGCCCAACGGCGCCGACCTGAACGCCGTCGACTTCACCCCGATGAACGAGCGCCGGCACAACCGCGAGCGCTGGCTGGCCAGTCTGCAGCGCAACGGCCGTGGCCGTGGCATCAAGGCGCTGGCCACGTTCGTCGGCTCCTGGCACCCCCCCAACAACGCCGCCGGCCGCGCCATCGTGGAGATGGCCCCCCGGCTCCCCGAGGTGGCGTTCCTGCTGATGGGCGGCCACTGCCAGACGCTGGAGAACCTCACCCTGCCGCCCAACGTGTTCCTGCTGGGCATCGTCTCGGACGCCGTCAAGCAGACGGTGCTGCGCAGCGCCGATCTGGCCCTGGCGCCGCTGACCTCGGGGTCGGGGACCAACCTGAAGGTGGTCGAGTACCTCGCGGCCGGCATCCCGCTGGTCAGCACCCCGGTGGGGATGCGCGGACTCAACTTCGACCCCGGTCTGGTCCGGGTGGCCGACCTCGCCGACTTCCCCGCGGCCATCCGCACCGAGCTGCAGGCGGCCGATACGGCGCCCGCCCGCACGGCGCGGGCCAGGACCCTGGTCGAGGCGAGCTACGGCTGGCAGGCGCTGGGCGAGGTGGCAACGGCGGCGATCGAGAAGGCCCTCGATCTTGCGCCACGAACCGCCGGTGTCGGCGGGTCACGTCGTCCCCGCAGGGGCGGGCAACCGCTAGCATCTTCCAGGTGAGCATCAGTCAGGAATCAACCTTCGTCTTCGATCCCGCGATCCATCCGCGACGCCTGAACCTGGGCTGCGGATTCGATCTTCGCGACGGATTTCTGAACGTCGATTTCCAGGATTTCCACGGTCCGGATCTGGTCGGTGACGTCCGCGATCTGGCCATGCTGCCGAGCGACACCTTCGACGAGATCATCGCCATCGATGTGCTCGAGCACCTGCCGCGCAGCGACACCGCCGCTGCCCTGACGGAGTGGGCAAGGCTGCTGCGCCCCGGCGGCACCCTCGAGCTGCAGATGCCCGACGTCGTCGCCTGCGGACGCTTCTTCGTCACGCACGACAACGAAGCGGACCACAAGCAGATGCTCGGCCAGCTGTTCGGCACCCAGGGCTACACCGGCGACTTCCACCTGGCCGGTTTCTCCGACATCATCCTGGCGAAAGCCCTGCGCGGAGCGGGTTTCCACCGGACCGTCATCGGTACCAGGGACGGCTGGATGCTCACCTCGCTGAGCGAGTTCGGGGATCTGGACGACGTCGACGAGCTCGATCCGGTGACCGTCGGCTGGCTGGCCGGCTTCTGGGATCCCGAGTTCTCGGACTCGGGTAGCTGGCGTTGGTGCGACCTCCGGGCCGAACTGATGGTCATCAACCACCTCGACCACCCGGTGACGGTCGAGGTCGCCAGCGCCATCGGACGTTCCCCCGGTAGCGCCGCCACCGTGACGGTCACCTGCTCGACGCCCGGCATCGCCTTCATGGACCGCGTCAGAGTGCAGGCCGACGCCGACGCCTGGTGGAGCCGGACCCTCGAGATCGCGCCTGGGCCAACCAGACTGGTGTTCGCCACCATCTCCGCGCCGCTGGACGTGGCCGATTCCCGGACGCTCGGCTTCCGGCTCGCCGACCCCACGATCACCGTGGTGGATCCCGTGAAGAGCACCGCTGACGACGAATCGACTCCGGCTACCGACGAAGCAGCCGACAGCACCGTCGAACACGCCGCGCACTGACGGCGTCTCGAGTCTGACACCACCGCACCGGCGCGCGCCGGGCAGGTAGGCGGCTGCCCGCGCGGTCAGGAACTCGGGTGGATGACCGTGAAGAACGGCGTGTCGACGCGGGTGAACCCGTTGCCGGAGAACATCTTCTTCCCGGCCGCCTCGGCCGTGGCCCGGGCGGTGCCGGTCGGGGGCCAGTTGCCGGCCTGGGCACTCAGGTCGAAGTTGATCAGGACGACGACGTCGAGTTGATCGGCCGCGAACAGCGCCCGCATCCGCTGTTCCACCCCCTGGTCGCCGAGTTTCCCGTGCGACAGGATGACCTCGCGCGCGGTCTTGGGCATCTTCGCCAGCGCGATCCCGAGCGCCTTGTCGCCGCCGACGTTGTAGCAGCGGAGAGCGGTTGCGGCGCAGAGGAAGTTGGCCATGTAGTCGTTGCTGCCGGGGCTGACATCGGCCGGGCCGTAGAGGATCGCGCGCTCACCGGGCTTCACCAGCCCGGCCAGCGGATCGGTCACCAGGGTCTCGACGGCGCGGGCGTCACCGAGGTAGTTCTGCTGGTTCTCCAGGGTGAATGGGATGTTCCCGACCGACTCGACGACGATCAGGACGGCGAGAACCGCTGGGACCCAACGCGTCCGCCAGCTCCTGGTGCGGCTAACCCACCAGCTCAACGCCAGGATCGCCAGCACCACCGCGCCGAACCGGGCCCCAAGTTCCCAGCGCCAGACGGCGCGCATGTCGGAGATCCCCGGAATGTGCTGGTACACCCAGCTCCAGGGGCTGGCGATGGTGGCTGCGGACGCCGGCATCGAGTACGTCACCTGCGCGCTCGGCGAGATGATGCGGAAGTCCTCGATCCGGATCGACGGACCGAGCGCCAGTAGGAACGCGGCCACGCCGGCGAGACCGGCCACCACCCTGACACCGGCTCCGACCCGGTTGCCCGCGTTGCGGCGCCCTCCGACGATGAGACCCATCACGGCCAGGCCGAGCAGCAGCACGCCCAGATAGACGTCATTCAGGTTGTGGCCGTCGTTGTAGGCCTGCAGCGGGCCGATGTTGTGGTGCAAACCGGTCAGCTCCGCCCACCACACCAGGGTGGACGGCACGACCAGGGCGTAGAGGTCCACTCCGGCGCCGCGGAAGTAGTCCAGCGGTTCGGTCGAGAAACCGCTGGTGTCGACCGAGCGCGAGTAGACCAGATAGGCGAAGACGAAGGACGACAGCACCGCCACCGCGGCGATCACCACGATCCGGATCTGGCGCAGCCGAAGGTTTCTGAGAGCGAAGACCAGCCAGAGGGCGAGGACACCGGTGGTGGCGATGAAGAACGAGTAGGGATCCATCATCAGCCCGACGGTGCGGACCGCGAGCAGTGCCGCCCACCGCAGGACCAGGCTCCGGTTGCGGGAGAGGAAGTTACCCGATCCGGTGATGCCCGGCGCGGCAAGGCGCGCCCGGGCCGTCAACGCCTCGGCGAGACGGACGTCGACGAGGAGGTAGGCGGGGACGAGCACGAAACCGAGCTGGAGGGCTCCGTAGCCGCCCTGGTTGGAGGCGATCGGGGCCAGCAGGTAGGCGAGCACGCCGGCCCAGGCCAGCCAGCCGACGCTGGTCACCCGAGCGAAAAGCCTTCTGGCGCCCCAGAAACCGACCAGCAGGCAGAGCATCCACGTCAGGCGGGTGCCGTTGACCGGGTCGACGCCCAGCCACTGGAGAAATCCGGAGACCCAGAGCACGGGCTGGCCGAAGGGCGCCCGGTAGCTCGTCGGATAGCCGATGGACGGGCAGGAGAACAGGTTCTCCGGGAAGTTGTGGGCGACGCAGGTGGCGACGCCGCTGCCGCTGTAGAAGTCGATGGGATCCGGCAGATATCCCGGCAGGACGCCGTAGGCGACCAGGACCAGCAGGAAGGACAGGCCGACGGCGACGACGCCGGCCACCGCCGCGAACCGCTGCGGGTTCGGCAGCGACCACGTGTCGCGCACCCATCGGAGCGGAGTGCGGATGGTCGGGGCGGCTGACGCGGACTCGGATGCCCCTGTCGTCGGAGAAGTCGGCGTGGTCGGTGTCTGCGGATCCTCGTTCGTCAGCACGGCCGTGCGGCCGGCGGCATGACGCCCACCCTGCGACGCTCCCTCGCCCGACGCTGCAGCTCCCTCGCCCGACGCTGCAGCTCCGTCGCGCGACGCTGCAGCTACTTCGCCGGATGCTGCAGCGACTTCGCCGGATGCTGCAGCGACTTCGCCGGACGCTGCGCCGGCCTCGCGGGGCGACCCGGAATCCCCGCTCATCCTCCACACTCCCGACTCTCGCGCATCGCTCCACTCTCTCATTGGCAGCGCCTGGTTCTGGAATCCACGGCGCCCGGCGACCGACGGACCTACGGTGCCCGGGCCGCTACGATGCCCGGGTGACTGATGGCGCCTTCGTTTCCTATGCACAGAACGGCGAGGACGTCGTGCTGCATCGGGCGCTCCGGACCATCGAACGCGGCCGGTACATCGACGTCGGCGCCAACGATCCCTGCATCGACTCGGTCTCCATGGCCTTCTACCGGAGCGGTTGGCGAGGGATCACCGTGGAACCGGTGAGCCAGTACGCCGAACGGCAACGCATCGAACGGCCGGAGGACATCCTCGTCGAGGCGGTCGTCACGCAGACGTCGGGCGAGATCGCCAGGTTGCTCGAGGTGCCGGGAACGGGACTGTCGTCACTGGACGAATCCATCGGGGAGCAGCACCGCCGCAGCGGGTACCAGGTGCGCGAGGTAGACGTGCCGACCCGACGGCTCGACGACATCCTGGACGCGGCCGGCTGGCAGGACCGCGACGACATCCATTTCCTGTCGGTCGATGTGGAGGGTACGGAAGCGGCTGTGCTGGCCAGCCTCGACCTGCGGCGCTGGCGGCCGTGGATCATCCTGGCCGAGGCCACCCGGCCGAATTCCTCGGAGCCGACCCACCAGAGCTTCGAGCCGCTGCTGCTGGCGGCCGGCTACCGCTTCTCGCTGTTCGACGGGCTGTCCCGCTACTACATCGCCGAAGAGCGCTGGGATCAGTTGCACGAGCACCTGTCGACGCCGGCCAGCGCCCTTGACAACTTCGTCCGGCTCGAGCGCGTGCTCCAGGACCAGGAGATCAGCGAGCTGCAGGCCGAGCTCAAGGCGGCCAGGTCCGAGTGCACCGCCATGTTGTTGGAACGCAACTCCATCCGTGACCTGCTCACCGACGTGACGGCCACCCTGCAGACCATCTGTACCCAGGCGAGCGCGCAGGCCGAACTGGCCGCCGTCCGCGAGAAGAAGGCCCTGGCCAGCGCTCTCGCCTGGCGAACGAGGGCCGTCGGGGCGTGGGCGGACAGCACCGGCGCGTCCGCGACGAGCGCCGAGGAGGTCCAGTCGCTGCGCAAGCGGGCGGACGATCTCGACGACGAGATGACGGCGATGAAGAGCACGCTGTCCTGGCGGATCACCGGGCCGCTGCGGGCCGTCCGCCTGATCGGGAAAATGGTCAACAAGTGAGCCCGGTTCCGGTGTCGGCTGCAGGGTCCTCTGTTTCCTCGACCGCCCCGGTTCCCCTGTCGCCGGCGGCCTCCACCCGCCTCGCGCTCGCCTCCCGGCTGCGGTCGGTGGCCGCACTGATCATCGCGCCCGCCGCGGTGCCCGCTCCGGATCCGGACCCGGCCGCCGATGCCGCCGCCGTCCTCGACGCCGTCGTCACCGCGCTGGTGGCCGATCCGGCGGCAGACTCGGTCTGGCTGCTGCTGACCGCACTGTCCGCCACCTTCCCGACGCGCGACGAGGTGCAGGAGGCGCGACGTCGGCTGGAGCTGGACGAGCCGCTGCAGGCCGCCCTCGATCTGCTGGACGCCGGTCTCGAGCGGGCCCAGCTGGTCGGTGATCCGCTGGCCGAACTGGACGTCGTGATCGGTGGGGTGGTCGTCGACGTCGATCACACCGCACGGTTCAACCTGCACACCGGCATCCAGCGGGTGGCCCGAAACCTGATGCCGCACTGGATGAACCACCCCGGCCTGGTGGCCGCGGCCTGGACCGCCCGTGGTGGCGGGCTGCGCCGGCTGACCGAACGGGAGACCGAGCGGGTCTTCGACTGGACCGCGCGCGGCGGCGCCGGCGAGGGGCAGCAGCCCGGGATCTCGCGGACCGCCGGCGAGCCGCTCCCCCGGCTCGTCGTGCCGTGGCGCAGCGTCGTGGTGATGGTCGAGGTGCCGCCCGCGATGGTCAGCGATCGGGTCGCCGCCCTCGGCGACCACTCCGGCAACCGGGTGGTCGGCATCGGGTACGACGCGATCCCGGTGGTGTCGGCCGACATGGTGCCGCCCGTCGAGTCGGCCAAGTTCGTCCGCTATCTGACGGCGGTGAAGTTCGCCCGCCGGATCGCCGGCATCTCGGCCGCGGCCACCGCCGAGCTCGGCGGGTTCGTCTCCATGCTGCCGACCCAGGGCCTCACCGGCCCGGTCGTCACCGAGGTCTCGCTGCCCGCGCCGGCGATGCCGGACCGGCCGGTGAGTGCTGCTCCCGCGTCCGGGACCGGTGGCCCCCTGGTGCTGGTCGTCGGGTCCCACGAGCCGCGGAAGAACCACCTGGCCGTCCTGCACGCCGCCGAGATCCTGTGGCGCGAGGGCCGTGCGTTCACCCTGCGGTTCATCGGCGGAAGCGGTTGGGGTGACGAGTTCCCGCGCCGGGCAAATGATCTGGCCGAGACCGGCCGCCCGGTCGAGATCCTCAAAGCCGTCGACGACACCGTCCTGGAGCAATCCTTCAGCGACGCGGCGTTCACCCTCTTCCCGTCACTGCACGAGGGATACGGACTGCCCGTCGTGGAGTCGCTGGCGCACGGCACGCCCGCGATCAGCTCCGACTTCGGGTCGACCGCGGAGATCGCGCTCGACGGCGGAGTGCTGACGATCGACCCGCGTGACGACCACGCCCTCACCGACGCCATGCGCGTGCTGCTGACCGACCCCGCTGTGCTCGCCACGCTGCGGGAGCAGATCACCCGGCGCACTGGACGCACCTGGGCGCGGTACGCCACCGAGCTCTGGACCACCCTGGTCACCCCGGAACTGGAGGACCTCGATGCCCGCCGTTGACCGGCTCAGACGGGTGGTGACGAGCGAACGGCTGCGGAAGGTCTCCCGGACGCTGCGGCCGACCAGATCGACCGCCGCAGCGGTCGCCGCGGACATCGATCGCCACGGTGCCGGGCGCCGCCAGGCACTGCGGGACCGCATCGGGGTGCTCGTGCGCACGCTCGACCCGGGATCGGACCTGGTCACCGCGGTGGACGGACCGGACACCGAGGCGCTGCTGACGGCTCTCACCTCCGCGATCGAGCCGGTGACTCCGGAGCGCGCGTGGCTGCTGCTGGCCGTCATCGACGGACGGCTGCCCGACGGCGATCTGGTCAGGGCGACCGTCCGCACCGCCGAACTGGACGGGGTGCCGGCGGCGCTGCGCAAGGCGATCTGGAGCGGGCCGCTGCCGCGGGTACTCGACAATGGGCCGTGGCGGCCGATCCAGGTCGTCACCGGACAGGTGATCGTCGACGTGCACCACACCGCGCAGACCGGCTTCGCCACCGGCATCCAGCGGGTGACCCGCGAGGTCACCCGGCGCTGGGCCCAGCTGCACCACCCGCTGATGGTCGGCTGGACCCCGGATCTCGGCTCCGTCCGGGCGCTGACGCCACCCGAGGCGCGCCGCGCATTCTGGGGCGGACCGCCCGTCGACGTCCCGAACGATGACCCGATCATCGTGCCGTGGGGCTGCACCTACCTGCTGCCGGAACTGGCGGCCGAGGTGGACCGCACCGGCCGGCTGCAGGCGCTGGCACGGTACTCGGGCAGCTCGCTCCGCGTCATCGGGTACGACCTGGTGCCGGTGACCACCGCGGAGACGGCCCACGAGGGTCTGGTGCCCGGCTTCGCCCGCAACCTGGCCGCGCTGCGTCATGCCACGTCGGTGGTGCCGATCTCCGAGGGCGCGGCGGTGGAGTACCGCGGATGGCGGGCCATGCTCACCGGGACCGGGCTGACCGGGCCCGAGATCATCCCGGTCGTGCTGCCGGCCGAGGCCCCGCCGGACAATCCGGTGGGCACCCAGGCCGCCGCCCGACGGCTGTTGCTGGGTGACCTCCCCCTGGTGCTCGTCGTCGGTAGCCACGAACCGCGGAAGAACCACGTCGCGGTGCTGCACGCCGCCGAGTTGCTGTGGCGCGAGGGAGCCCGGTTCTCGCTGACCTTCATCGGCGGGAACTCCTGGAACTCACAAGCCTTCCTGGCCGGGGTGGCCAGGCTGCAGCTCGCCGGGCGACCGATCGAGACCATCGCCGCCGCCGGCGACGACCTGCTCTGGGGCGCCTATCGGACCGCGCGGTTCACCGTGTTCCCGTCGATCAACGAGGGTTTCGGGCTGCCGGTGGCCGAGTCACTCGCGTCCGGAACGCCCGTCATCACCTCGAACTACGGGACGATGAAGGAGATTGCGGACGCCGGCGGCGGCGCGTTGCTGGTGGACCCGCGGAACGACCACAGCCTGGCCGACGCGATGCGGACCCTGTTGCAGGACGACGCCGAACTCGCCCGGTTGCGGCGCGAGGCGGCCACCCGCCCGAAGCGGACCTGGGACGACTACGCGGGCGAGACCTGGGCGGCGCTGATGGGGCTAGACACCGTGCCGTCGGCGGGATCGAACGGGGCCTGACCGGCGACGACGTGGCCGCTCGGCGCGTGGAGTGAAACCTCGGGCTGCCGAATTGGCTAGGATTCCTCCGTGGTGGCCGGATCATCCGGTGTGCTCTGCGCCGATCCCGAGCGTCATTCCGGGGTCGCACGGTTAGAACTCGAGGTGACATGACTGATCTGCGCCAGCAACGCGCGACCAGGTTGGCGACGCTGCCACTGGTCCCGTCCGGCCCCCGCTCCGGCTTCATCAAGGGCACCGCCAATTCGGCCAAGGGTGTATGGGAGTACCGGGAACTGCTGGGGCTGCTGGTTCGTCGCGAACTGAAGAGCCGGTACAAGGACAGCGTGCTCGGCTTCCTCTGGAGCCTGATCCGCCCGCTGGCGCTGCTCGTCGTCTACGTCGTCGCCATCGGCCAGTTCCTCGGCGCGGCGCGCGGCGCCAACGGTGTGCCCGAGTTCGCCATCTACGTCTACTCCGGCCTGACGGTCTGGCAACTGTTCGCCGAGATCGTCGGCAGCGGCACCGGTTCCATCGTGAACAACGGCGGGCTGGTCAAGAAGATCTACCTGCCGCGCGAGGTTTTCCCGCTCGCCGTCATCGGCTCTGCCCTGTTCAACTTCGTGATCCAGGTGCTCATCCTGCTGGTCGCCACCTTCATCTCCGGCTCCCCGCCCTCGCCCGACCGGCTGCTCTGGGCGTTGGGCGGAACGGCCCTCATCCTGGTCTGGGCGGCTGCCTTCGCCTTCGCGCTGTCGGCCATCAACGTGTACCTGCGGGACGTCGCCTACATCGTCGAGATCATCCTGATGTTCGGCTTCTGGCTCTCCCCGGTCGTCTACCAGTGGGGCCAGGTGCAGAACACCATCGGCGGCGGCTTCCTGGAATCGCTGTTCCTGGCCAATCCGGTGACGCTGGCCGTGCTCAGCTTCCACAAGGCCTTCTGGGTCGCCGGCAGCGATCCGGCCCGGTTCCCACAACCACCCAACCTCGGTCAGCACCTGATCGTCAGCTTCCTGGTCGGCTGCCTCGCACTCTGGTTGTGCCAGCGGCTGTTCGCCCGGCTGCAGAGCAACTTCGCGCAGGAGATCTGAGATGAGCCCGACCGTCATCAAGGTGAGTGGCGCCTCCAAGCGCTTCGTCATCCGCAAGGAGAAATCCCTCAAGGAACGGCTGGTCAACTTCGGCCGGTCCAACCAGCACAAGGACGACTTCTGGGCGCTGCGCGACATCGACCTGGACATCACCAGCGGTTCGACGGTCGGCCTGATCGGCCCCAACGGCTCCGGCAAGTCGACCCTGCTGAAGCTGATCGGCGGCATCCTGCAGCCGACCACCGGGTCCGTCGAGCACCGCGGCCGGTTGGCCGCCCTGCTGGAACTCGGCGCCGGCTTCCACCCCGACCTGACGGGCCGGGAGAACGTCTTCCTCAATGCGTCGATCCTGGGCCTGTCGATCAAGCAGACGGAGAAGCACTTCGACGCGATCGTCGACTTCTCCGGCGTGGAGGCGTTCATCGACACGCAGGTGAAGTTCTATTCGTCCGGCATGTACGTACGGCTGGCGTTCGCGGTCGCCGTGCACGTCGACCCCGACGTGCTGCTGGTCGACGAGGTGTTGGCCGTCGGCGACGAGCCGTTCCAGCGCAAGTGCATGGACCGCATCCGCGAGTTCCAGAGCGAGGGGCGGACGATCGTCGTCGTCACCCACTCGCTGGACCAGGTTGCCGAGCTGTGCGACCGGGCCGTCGTGCTCGAGCACGGTGAGATCCAGATCGACGGCGACCCGCTGGAGGCCCTTCGGCACCTGCGGGCGGACTTCCAGATCATGCGGCAGGACGAGATCGACCGGGAGCGGGCCACTGCCGTGGCGGCCGCTGCCGCTTCTGCCCTGTCGATCGCGGCCGGCGGCGAGGGCGATGAGCCCGGCGAATCCGTCCCCGAGGTGGCAGCGGTGGCCGGCGGCCGGGTGCTGGGTGTCACCCTGCACTCCCCCGAGTCGCCCGACGGCGAGGAGATCAGCACGATCCGGCCGGGTGACGGGATGCTCGTGACGGTCGACGTCGAGATCGACGGGACGGTCGAGAGCGGCATCATCGGGATCGGGATCGACAGCACGCTCGGGCAGGTCGTCTACGGAACGAACACGAGGCTGATGGGCGTCAAGCTTCCCCCGATGTCCGGCAAGGCCTCGTTCACCTTCAAGCTGCCGTCCGTCTCGCTCGGCGAGGGCCAGTACACCGTCCTCGCCGCCGTGCATCGTGACGGTGGCATGGAGATGCACCGCCTGCGACCAGGTGTCGCCTTCTCGGTGATCGGATCCGGCCAGAGCGTTGGCTTCGTCGACGTGCAGACCGAGTTCGTGGGCGAAACCGACGTGTCTTCTGACGCGGGCGGCATGCGGGGTGTCCCCGAACGGGAGGACGTCGTCGCGGCGGTCTCCGGGTCGGGCGATTCCGCCTGATCGGCGGGCCGGGCCCAGCTGTGCACGTTCTGTCGGCCTCTAGCCGGCTGAGCTTGTCGGGCCGGCCCAGCCGGCGGCGTTCCCGGCCAACACGATGGCCGGGATGCGTTGCTGCAGGGCGTCGAGGGCGACTCTTGATTGCTCGGGCTCGTTCCCGGCTGCGAGCAGGCGGGCAATCCCCTCGTCGCCGGTCGCCGCCGCCAACGGCGTCCACTCGAGCATCCTCGTGATCCGCCCGGGAACTGCCACCAGGATGTCCAGAGCCGAGTAATGGCCGTAGGTCTCGGCGATGACGTGCAGACGCGCGGCTGCGACCTCCGCACCCATGTCCCGCCACAGGGGAACGCAGTTCCACGCGATGAAGGCGAGCTCGAGGAGTGGTGTGGACGGCCCGGCGAGATCCCAGTCGAACACGCCCACCAACTCGTCCCCCTCGAAACAGACGTTGTACGGGGGGATGTCGTTGTGGGCGGTCACCGTGGCATCGGCGATCGGCGGCATCCGCCACGGCCCGTCCGACCGAAACCCGGCCACCTCGCGGTGAAATCGTCTGGTCCACTCGACGAGCGAGCGCAGTTGCCCTGTCGTCAGCCGGCTTTCGTCGACGTCGACCACTTCGCCCGGAAGATGGGCCAGGATCTCCCGTCCCATCTCGTCGAAGCCGAAAACCTCTGGGACGCAGGGCACACGGTCGTGGAGGTGCAGGTAGGGCACCACGCCACCGCCGCTCATGCTCACCCCGGTGAGGTAGAGGTGGCGCGGATCGATCCGGTACCTACCCATCTTGGCGCCCAACCAACCTGCCGCGACCGCTGGACAACTCACGGAATCACTCCCCACCCGGTGATTCTGCACCCTCGGACTCCGTTCGGGCTGCCCGTCGGATGATCGGGGACCACGGGTCACCCAAGAGGATCAGATTGACCAGGCAAATACTGAACGTTTGTTCGGATTATATGGTATGATCTGTGCATGTGGACAACGGGGGTGGCATTCGGGCAGCACGTCGTCATGCTCATCCCCGGCGCCGCA